>NZ_AP014810.1 GCF_002355515.1 Methylorubrum populi
TCGACCCAATTACGCCTCGGCATTGGCGCGCACGAGACTTGAGCGATCAATCTCCATCGGAACCCGCCATAGTCCATCAGGGCAACAGCAATGTTACGGATACTTCAGTCGGCCGGGCTCGACCGGACCGGAACGACGCGTCCGCTCGACGGGCGCGTGGCCATCGTCACCGGTTCCACGAGCGGCATCGGGCTTGCCATAGCCAACACCTTGGCCGAGCAGGGCGCCTTGATCGTAATCAATGGCCTCGGCGACGAGGCCGAGATCACGCGCCTCTGTCACGATCTGAGCGAGCGGCACCAGACGTCCGTGCGCTACGACGATGCCGACCTCTCGCAGCCCGGCGCCGTCATGGACCTCGTCGACCGTTCGGCGCGCGCACTCGGGCCCGTCGAGATCCTCGTGAACAATGCCGGCATCCAGCATGTCAGCCCCATCGAGGAGTTCCCGCCCGAAAAGTGGGACGCTATCTTGGCCATCAATCTTTCGGCGGTGTTTTACGCGACGCGCTCGGTGCTGCCCGACATGCGTCGGCGCGGCTGGGGCCGGATCGTCAACGTGGCCTCGGCGCACGGGCTGATCGGATCGCCGTTCAAGAGCGCCTACGTGGCGGCCAAGCATGGCGTCGTGGGGCTGACCAAGGTCACGGCCCTGGAGACTGCCGAGGTCGGCATAACCTGCAACGCGGTCTGTCCCGGCTACGTCTGGACCCCGCTCGTCGCGGATCAGGTGCACGCGCAGGCGGCCGCGCACGGCATCTCGGAGGAGGAGGTCGTGCGTCAGGTGTTCCTCGCCGAGCAACCGAACAAACGCTTCGTCACCGTCGAGGAGATCGCCGGTACCGTCGCCTTCTTATGCAGCCCGGCAGCGGCCTCGATCACGGGCGCCTCGATCAACGTCGACGGTGGCTGGACGGCCCATTGAGGAGGCAGCGCGCCGACCCTTCCCCATGCAACGCTGGCCTTCCTCCAACCGGCGGCTTTTAGGCTGGGGAGGTCCATTTTCGGCCTCGCGGTCATACGGGTAAGGAACGCTGCTCCCCCTGGCGGGCATCGGCGCACCTCAGGCGCCCGGAACAAGCACGCCTGAACGTCGGGTTGGCAAGTCTTCCTGAGCGACGGCTACGAACGAGCGTCCGGCGGGCCGGAGGCAGGGCGGCGCCGTGCGGCGATATCTGTCGCCACACGGCGGATCTTAGCTCCCCGGGACGGATGTCAGCGGGTTGAGCCGGTATGGTTGCCATACATCATTTCCGAATCGTCCGCATAGGAGAGCCGGTCTCCCAGTTTCTCGATCGACTGCATGGCCATCATCTTGCCGTTCGGTAACTTGACGACGTTGAACGTCCGCCCGGTCTTCTTGTCCTTGGCGGTGGCGACGGGAAGCTGTCGGGTCTCGAACGGGCTGAGTTCGACGTCCGAACCGGCGACGCTCAATTCCTTGAGCGTCTCGGAAGTCGCGGGCAAGGCCGTCAGAGCGCCCATCAGGGCGAGAGCGGCGACGGGAATACGGAAATTGCGAGACATTTCATTTTCCTATCAAGGGCGACCTTTCGCTGGAAAGGTCAGGTAATCCCCGCGATGGTGATCCCGAGGTTCTTCGGGCCGCGGAGGGAAGCGCCCGGCCGGTAAGGCGGCGGGTCATCTAGGAGCCGGGGGGCGACGAGGCGCCGGCAGAGCGTCACGAGCATACATTCCCCAAGTCGCATGCCGTCTGACGTGAGTTTCGCCTGAATCCGACCGCAGGACAATCATTTTCCGTCCCGAGCGGCGTCGTCGGGCGCGCAAGGCGCTGAGACAGGGCAGATCGGCCCGCGAAGCCGCCGTGTTGTGCCCTGGTGGCGGTGTTTTTCAGCGCAGCGGACAGACCCATCCTGCCGTTTTCGTTCAGTTTGGGCGTGGATGGCGGTCATGCGCATAGCGGAGGCGCTCGCAATCGGCGGATGGCGGCGAGGATGGCGCGGACCATCGGACCGGTGACGGCCACCTCGGCCAGCTGGAAGGTGATGGCGCGGGCATGGCGGACGACACGTGCCCCGATCTTGATCAGCTTCAGTTGCAGGCTGGTCAACGACCAGTCGGCCATCGTCTCGGGCAACTCGATGCAGCGCAAGAAGATGGCCAGGTTGTAGGCCAGCGCATGCAGTTGCAGTCGCACCTCATTGTCGCGGAACTTCCGGCATGACAGCCGCGTCCAGTGGAAGGCATATTTACCTTCCTTGATGTGCTGCTCGGCGGTGCCGCGCTGGTTATAGAACCGCACCACCCAGTCGGGCTCCATCGGCAGGTTGGTGACGATGAAGCCGACACGCGGGAACAGTTCGCCCGGATGCCATTCGATCTTGGCGATCACCCGGCGTTCCTTGTCCCAGGATGCCGCCTGATACTCGAAGTCTTCGTAGAAGCGCTTGACCTTGGTCAGCGAAGGTCGCCCGACAGGGCGCGTCAGCCGATGCGCGATCTTCTCGCGCAGGACGTTGTTCGCAGGCAGCCGGATGGCGTAGAAGAATCGGGCTTCTTCCAGCCGCTCATAGATCGCGGGGATCGCGTAGGCGGCGTCAGCCCGGAAGAACCGGCCGCAAAGGTCGCGCTCCGCGTAGCGGGCGATGACGGGGTCGAGAACGTCCCGCCAGCCATCGGCGCTGTGGACGTTGCCATGGCGCAAGGCGCAGCGCTCCAGCATGCCGAACTGGTTGAACAAAAAGTTCGGGTGATAGCAGGTGCAGTCGAAATGCCCGTTCCAGGCCGCGCCCTCCTGATCGCCATGGGTGGGGCTGACCGAACTGTCCATGTCCAGAACGATGTACTTCAGCCCGTTACGGTCATGGAACCGGTCGATCCATTGGCCATTCAGGTCGGCCAGCGCGGCACGGTTCTCGGGCTGTGCCAGTGTCTCGGTCTCGAACCGTCCCATCTGCGAGGCCGAGGCCGCTTGCGCATCGACAGCCCTTCCACCCACGACCTGGCGCATCACCGGATCGAGGGCCAGGCGGTCGGCGTCGTTCACATCCTCGTATCCGGCCAGTCGCCCGAACACCGATTGCCGGAACAACCCGTCAAGCCGGTGGACCGTGTTCTTGCCGCGCCGGGTGTCGCGCAATGCTTTTGCCGCCAGATCGGACAGCCCGAGCGCGTCATCCAGCTCGCGCATCACCAGCAGGCCGCCGTCGGAACTGAGCTGCGCACCTCGGAACTCCACATGCACCCGGCGGTCGAACTCGACCCGATCTGCCCGCTTCGAACCCGCACCCTCTGGGTGATCCATCAAACGCGCCCCTCACGGCCATCAACACCATGATTTATATCGGAAATATTGAGATCCTGACAGCAAAATCAGCGATTTACTTGGGGAATGTGGGACGAGAGCGATCTCAGCCTCGATGCGCGCCAGGGGTGCCCCGGCGCAGTAGTGAAGCCCGCCGCCGAACCCGAAATGCTGGTTGTCCCGGCGATCCGGATCGAACCGGTCCGCGTCCGCGAAGCGTGCCGGGTCACGGCTCGCGGACGCGAAGAGCAGGATTACTGGCGATCCCGCCGGGATCGTCACCCCCGCCACGTCGATGGCACCCAGCGCCTTGCGGGTGCGAAAGTGGACGGGGGGCTCGTAGCGCAGCATCTCCTCGATCACGCGGGGTGCTCGCGCGGGGTCAACCTTGAGCCTTTCAAGCTCGTCCGGGTGCCTGAGCAGGGTGAGCATTCCGTTGGTGATGAGGTTCACCGTCGTCTCGTGGCCCGCAACGAGAAGCAGGATCGCTGTCGAGATGAGGTCGATGTCCCCCATCGCCGGACGACCTTGGCCGCCACGGGCGGCGAGGCCGCTGAGCATGTCGTCAGCCGGCCGCCGACGCTTCTCGCGGATCAGCCGGCGCATGTAGTCCGAGATCGCATCGAAGGTCGCGGTGATCTCCCGCCGCCCCGCCTCGTCGTGGCGCGCGTCGGGCTCCAGGGCCGTCGCGAGGCGGATCGCCCAGGCATGGAACTGCGCCTCGTCGGCCTCGGGCACGCCGAGAAGCTCGCAGATAACAGCGACGGGAAGGGGATAGGACAGGTCGTCCACGAGGCAGACCGTGTCGCGGCCCCGGCACGCGTCGATCAGGGTATCGACGAGCCGGGCGACCTTGGCGTGGGACTCCCGCACCCGGGCGATGGTGAACTCCTTCATCACGAAGTCGCGCAGGGTGTCGTGGTCGGGCGGGTCGCGAAAGATCAGCGGACGGTGGGCGTTGACCACTCGGTTCCTGATCGGGTTGAGGATCCAGTCCCTCAGGGGGTTGCCCGTGGGGGGCCGCCGGGAGGGCGGCAGGTCTTCGGAGCTGAGCCGGGGATCGAAGATGAGGCTCCTCACTGCGGCATGGGTACTGACGACGAAGCTGCCGTCGGCTTGGCGGGAGACCGGCGTCTCGCGTAACCTTCCGTACAGCGGGTAGGGATCCGGCCGGTTCCTCGGGTCGAGGACCTGCGCAAACAGCGTGTCGTCACCCATGGGCCGCCTCCAGGGTCGGCGCGGCCTGGTCGGTGGAACGCCGCGGGACGGGGAAGCCAGGCTCCAGCCACTCGATCCGCGGCTGGTCGGTGGCGCCGAGGATCGGCGGGAAGGCCGACCCTGCGGCGACGGCCTCGGCATAGGCGGGTAGCCAGCGCGCCTGATCGAAGGAGACGGCGGCGACGCTGCGCCCGGCCCTGCCGTAAACCGCCAGGAACCGCTGCGAGGCCCGCGCCCCCTGGACGACGGCCAGGGCGTCCGCCCCCTCGGTGAGGCCGACGAGCTTGATGTTGAGGCCGAACTGGCTCGACCAAAAGGCCGGCAGGTGGCCGTACGGAGGCTGTTCGGAGGGACGGGCCAGCATGTTGGCGGCCGCGTGCCGGGCTTGGTCCACCGCGTTTCCCCAGTGCTCGACCGTCATCGGGCGATTGCCGGTGAGGGGGTTGGGCCAGCGCGCGACGTCGCCGGCCGCGTAGATTGCGGGATCGAGCTCACCCGCGAGGGTCATCGCCCGGCAGGCTGCGTCGCAGGTCAGGCCGCCCGCATCGGCGCGGAGGCCCGCCGCGGCGAGCCATCCGGTTTCGCGCGTCGCGCCGAGGGCCACGATGACGAGGTCCGTCGCGATCGTTGCGCCGCCCGGCAAGTGAGCGCGGCGCACCCCGCCCTTCTCGCCGGAGAACGAGTGAATCTTGGTGTTCATGCGGATGTCGACGCCGGCGTCCCTCATCCGCCCGGCGAGCGTGCCACCGATGACGGTCCCGAGCAGGCGAGCGAGGGGCGTCGGGTTGGGGTCGACGAGGGTGACGTCCAAGCCAAGGTCTCGGCAGCATGAGGCCGCCTCGCAGCCGATCAATCCGGCACCGACGACGAGGACGCGACCGGGACGCTGCGCGAGGGCATTCCGCAGGGAGCGGGCGTCCTCCACCGTGCGGATCGTGAATATCCCGGCGAGGTCCGCGCCCTCGCCCGGCCATGTCCGCGCCCTCGCGCCGGTGGCGATCAGCAGCGTCTCGTAGGGGAGCGTCGCGCCATCGGCGAGGCGAACCACCCGTCGCTCCCGGTCGAGGGCCACCGCTGGCTGGCCGAGCCGCCACCGGGCGCGCAGGCTGCGGAGCTGGGGCAGCTCGGTGGCCTCCGGCGCGAGTTCCCCCGCCAGGACATGCTTCGACAGGGGCGGCCTGTCGTAGGGCCGGTGGGGCTCGTCGCCGACGATGGGCCTGTCGCAAGCCGTGCCGTAGGCCGCAGCAGAGGCTAGATCTGTCTCGTTTTTAGGCTCTGTTAACCGCCTGAAGGCCGAAGCAGACCCCGAGCAGTCGGTTCTGCTCGCGGATGGTCCATGCGCCGGCAAAGCCGAAGCCCTTGCGCAGCCACAGCATGGCCTCGAACCCCTGGATCGTGCGCCGGGCAGTGCGGAAGGACTGGAAGCCGCCGATCCGGGGCATGTTCTTCTTGACCCGAAAGTGGTCGCTCTCAATGCCCTGCTGCAGGTGCTTGGTCACATAGTGGAGCGGCGCGCGGGGTAGAAGGCCGTCGTTCCTCGCAGCCAAGATGGCGGGTGGATAGGTGCCGGCGCCATCCGTGCCGATGCGATCCGGGGCGAGCAACGGCTGATCCTGCAGCATCTTGCGGAAGAAGCGCTTGGCGGCATCGAGATCCCGATTGGCGGTGAGCAGGAAATCGACTGGATTGCCGTGCTTGTCGACGGCCCGGTAGAGATAGCGCCACTCCCCCCGCACCTTGATGTACGTTTCGTCGATGCGTACCGAGCCGCAGTGCGGTTTGCGGAACTGCCGCAACCGCTTTTCGATCAGCGGCGCGTAGGCCAAGACCCAGCGGTTCAGGGTGGAGTGGTCCACATCCATGCCGCGTTCCAGGAACAGCTCCTCGATGTCGCGGTAGCTCAGCGGGTAGCGCAGGTACCAGGAGACGGCCTGGACGATCAGGGCAGCCTCATAGTGCCGGCCCTTGAAGTCAGCCTTGGCACGCTGCTTCAGCTTCGCGGCGATGGCGGACAGGATCATGGGGTGGCCTCCGGGACTGGAGGCACCATGCGGGCTGCATGGTCAACGCGGGGTAAACGCTGCGGGTTTGCGACAGGCCCATGCCCACTGCGAGGGCGCCGAACAGATTGACGAGCCGGTCCGAGAGTACGTTCAAAGGGTTGCCTCATTCATTGACGGCGCATAGTGTATGCGCAGCGCATATATCACGCCTGTCTAAGCATGAAGGCAGGTCATGCGCCATGATGAAAGCGAGGCACCATGTTTTCGACATTACACATAGCTGAAAAGACGACCGGCTCTCGCGGGTCTCTCGCGTTGCTGCGCTGGGCGCTGGTGGTCATCTTTCTCTGGTTCGGTTGCATGAAATTCACGAGCTATGAAGCGATGGGCATCGCGCCATTGATGAAGAACAGTCCGATCATGAGCTGGATTCCGGCCGTTTTTGGGGTGCAGGGTGGAAGCTATTTTATAGGCACCGTCGAGCTCGCGACGGCCGCTGCGCTGATTATCGGTGCTTTCAACAAGACGGCCTCCGCTCTCGGCGCGGCGATGTCATGCCTGACTTATGCCGTGACACTGACGTTTTTCCTGAGCACGCCTGGCGTCGCCGAGCCGACCGCTGGCGGGTTCCCGGCGATTTCGGCCGGAACCGGACAGTTCCTGTTGAAGGACCTGGTGCTTCTTGCGGCATCAGCGTGCCTTCTACTTGCGTCCATACGGACAGCAGACGCGTGACGGCAAACAGGTGATAGGCGACGCTCCGGACCTGCGCTTTTGCCGAACCATACCCGCCTCAGCCCATAACGATCGACAAACCCTGTCGCTTTGATAGGGTGTTCGAAAACATGCTTTCGAGGGTTTGTCGTACATGCTGGTCGGATATATGCGGGTGTCAACGACCGATGACCGCCAAACGGTCGATCTCCAGCGGGACGCGCTCGTCGCAACCGGGGTCGATCATCGGCATCTCCATACCGACAAGGCATCCGGCGCGCGCGACGACCGACCAGGCCTGAAAGCCTGCCTCGACTATCTGAACGCGGGCGACACACTGATCGTGTGGAAGCTCGACCGGCTCGGACGCTCGCTGCCGCACCTGCTGACGATCGTCACCGATCTGAAGGCGCGCGGCATCGCGTTCCGGTCGCTGACCGAGCAGATGGATACGACCACGCCGCACGGCGAATTGCTGTTCTCGCTGTTCGGTGCATTGGCACAATATGAGCGTGCGCTCACGCGCGAACGGGTGATGGCGGGACTGGCTGCTGCCAAACGCCGGGGACGCCAAGGTGGCCGCCCGCCGATGATCGACGCCGAAACGCTCGAGCGGATCACCGCCGCGCTGGATGGCGGGGCCAGCAAGGCGTCCGTCTGCCGGACCTTCAAGGTGCCGCGTTCGACCCTTCTCGGCACGCTTGCCCGGATCGGCTGGACCGCACCGGCCAAGGTCTAAGCCGATGCCGCGTCGCGCCGTCCTGTCGGACGAGCAACGCGCGGCGTTGCTCGCGCTTCCCGACGACGAAACCCTGCTCGTCCAGCACTGGACATTGAGCCGGGACGACTTGGCCATCATCGTCCGCCGGAGGCGACCGCATAACCGGCTGGGTTTCGCGATCCAGCTTTGCGCGCTGCGCTATCCTGGCCGTTTCCTGCGACCCGGTGAACTGATCCCTGATACGCCGCTCGCGTTCGTCGCAGAGCAATTGCAGGTCGGACCCGAGGTGCTGGCCGACTACGCGACGCGCGGCCCGACCCGGTACGAACAGCTCGATGCACTGCGCGATGCATTCGGCTTCATGCCGCTCAGTCGGCCGCTGCGAACGACGTTGCAGGAATGGCTCCTGCCGATCGCGCTGACGACGACCAGCGGGGCTAGGCTGGCGCGCGTGATGCTGGATGAGTGCCGGCGACGGCGCATCATTGTGCCGGGCATCAGTTCGGTCGAGCGGATGGTCGCACAGGCGTTGCTCGATGCCGAACGCCATGTCGCCGAGCATCTGACCCGAGGACTCGATGCTCGACAGCGCCGGCTGCTCGATGCGCTTCTCCTGCCCCACACAGGCACGAACTTGAGCGATCTGGCCTGGGTGCGGCAGTCACCCGGCAAGCCCGGCCGAAAGACATTCGCCGCCATCATCGAGCGACTGACACTGCTTCGGGCCATCGGGATCGATCCGGATATCGCCGTAGGCGTCCATCCCGAGCGCCTCCGACGCCTGTGCCAGGAAGGCGTGCGGCTGACCGCGCAACATGTTCGGACGCTGCAAGCGACGCGGCGTCGCGCCACATTGGTGGCGACCATCCTCGAAACCATCGTTACCCTCACCGACGATGCGGTGCTGATGTTCGATCGCCTGCTTGGGCAGATGTTCCGGCGCGAACAGAACAGCGCGGACACGACACTCAAGCGCAACCGGCGCACCATCAACGGCAAAATCCGGCTGCTTGCCCAACTCGGCGCTGCCTTGCTCGCCGCCAAGATATCAGGTGGCGATATCGGCGCTGCGGTCGAGGCAGCGATCGGATGGAATGATCTCGGCCGCGAGGTCGATGAAGCCCGCAAGCTGATCCGCCCCGATTCGGTCGATCCCGTCGCGGTCGCCGCGACCAATTACCCCGTCCTCCGACAGGTCGGTCCCTCGTTCATCGCCTCGTTCACATTCGGGGCGGTGCCAGCCTGCCATGCGCTCGCGCGAGCGGTCGCGATCATGCGCGACCTTCATTTTGGTCATCTGCGCAAATTGCCTGCAGGCACGCCAGTCGGCTTCATCCGGCAAGCTTGGCGTCGGGCGATCGGCACCGGCATTCCCGATCGCAGGATCTATGAATTGTGCGTGCTGGTCGAGCTTCGCGACCGGCTTCGCGCCGGCGACATGTGGGTCGAGGGAAGCCGACGCTATCGTGCTGTCGAGCAGCAACTCATTCCTGCCCCCGTATTCGCCAACATGCGCGCGGCCGGCCCCTTGCCGATACCGGCACCGGATACGGCCGATATCTGGCTGGCCGAACGACGCGCCCGCCTCGCCCGTCGATTGGCCGAGGTCGAGCGAAAGGCGGAGACGGACGCGCTGGAAGACGTGCAGCTCAGCTTGGGCAGGCTGCGGATTTCGCCCTTGAAGGCGATTACTCCCGAGGAATCCGATACCGCCCTTGCGCCGCTCTATGCGCATCTGCCCGCGATCCGCATCACCGACCTTCTTGCCGAAGTCGATCGATGGACCGGGTTCAGCCAGTGCTTCACGCATCTGCAAAGTGGCCGTGCCGCGGATGAACCACGTGCGATCCTCACGGCGGTGCTCGCCGATGCCACCAATCTGGGCCATACGCGCATGGCGGAAGCCTGCAATCTCGTGACCCAGCGCCAACTCGGTTGGCTCGCCTCATGGCATCTGCGCGAGGAAACCTACGGTCGCGCGCTCGCCCGGCTTGTCGACGCCCAACACACCGCGCCGCTGGCCGCGCTGTTCGGGTCCGGCACCTCGTCCAGCTCAGACGGTCAGAACTTTCCGCTCGACCGCCGCGCCCAGGCAACCGGCGCAGTCAATCCGCACAAGGGGACAGAGCCGGCTGTCTCCTTTTACAGCCACGTCTCGGATCGCTACGCGCCGTTCCATTCCACAGTTATCTCCGCTTCGGCGAGCGAGGCGGCACAGGTGCTCGACGGGCTGCTCCACCACGGCGCCGATCTGCACATCGAAGAGCATCACGTCGATGGCGGGGGCGTCTCCGACCATGTGTTCGCGCTATGTCATCTGCTTGGGTTCCGGTTCGCGCCGCGTATCCCGAATATCGCCGCACGCCGTTTGCACCTGTTTAACGGCATCGAACCCGGCCCCGATATTGCGCCGCTGGTCGCGGGCCGCATCGACGAAGGTCTGATCGAGGCACACTGGGACGACGTGCTGCGACTGGGAACCTCGATCCGCACAGGCGTCGTCAGCGCCTCGATCATGCTGGAACGGCTCGGCTCCTATCCACGCGCCAACGGCCTGGCACTGGCGTTGCGCGAGATCGGTCGCGTCGAGCGTACCCTGTTCACGCTCGACTGGATCGAGCAGCCCGAACAGCGTCGCCGCGCCACCCGCGAACTCAACAAGGGAGAAGCGGAAAATGCCCTGAAACGCGCCATCTTCTTCCATCGCATCGGCCGTATCCGCGATCATGCGCTGCAAGCCCAAAGCCATCGGGCGAGCGCGCTGAACCTCGTCGCCGGTGCCATCGTCCTGTGGAACACGACCTACCTGCAAGCCGCCCGGATGCATCTCGCCAACCTCGGCCGGCCGGTCCCGCCGGACCTGCTGCAACACCTATCACCGCTCGGTTGGCAGCATATCAATCTCACCGGCGATTACCTCTGGACCGATCCCGATGCGCCATCCACCGCGCTCAGACCGCTTCGCCAGATGCGCGCCGTCGAAGGCACGGCAAAACCTTAGCGTATATCTGGGTCCGTTCTGTGTACTGATCGGCCCCCACGCGGTGGTCCAAGTTCTAAGTTAGTGCAGGGTCGGCCTTTGCTCCACGGGTCGCTTGGCCGGCGGAGCCGGTCGGGTGAGCGCAGCCGGCCAAGCGGATGAGGCCGGCACGAATACCTCCGGGGCTGGCGGCCGATAGCCGAGCGAGGCGTGCGGGCGCACGCTGTTGTAGTGTCGACGCCAACTCTCGATCACGATCTGCGCCTCCTTGAGCGTGTAGAAGATCTCACCGTTTAAAAGTTCGTCCCGTAGTCGTGCGTTGAAGCTCTCGACGTAACCGTTCTCCCATGGCGAGCCGGGTGCGATGTAGGCTGTTCTGGCGCCGACACCGGTGATCCAGGCCTGCACCGACTTGGCGATGAACTCCGGACCGTTGTCCGAGCGGATATGGCCGGGCACGCCGCGCAGGATGAACAGGTCGGACAGCACGTCGATCACGTCCGCCGCCTTGAGCTTGCGTGCGACGCGGATCGCCAGGCACTCCCGCGTGAACTCATCGACCACGTTCAGCATCCGGAACTTGCGGCCCTCGTGCGTGCGGGCTTCGACAAAGTCGTAGGACCAGACGTGATCGCGACGCTCCGCCCGCAATCGCAGGCAGGAACCATCCCCGTCCCAGATGCGACCGCGCTTGGGCTGCCGAGATGGGACCTTCAGCCCCTCGCGCCGCCAGATCCGTTCGACCCGCTTGTCGTTGACGAACCAGCCCGCCGCCTTCAGCAATGCACCGATCTTCCGGTAGCCGTAGCGCCCGTACTGGCGAGCCAGTTCCACGAGGTCGGCTGTCAGCGCGGCCTCATCCTCTCTTCCCCGCGGCACCTTGCGCTGCGTCGAGCGATGCTGCCCGAGCGCCCGACAGGCGCGGCGCTCGGAGACGTCTAGGACGTTCATGACATGCGCGATGCAGGCGCGTCGGCGCGCGGGGCTGGTCAGTTTCCCCGAGCGGCCTCCTGAAGGATCAGCTTGTCGAGGGTGAGATCCGCAATCGCCTTGCGCAGCCGCTGGTTCTCGACCTCCAAGTCCTTCATCCGCCGAACCTGATCGCTCTTCAGGCCGCCGTACTCCTTGCGCCAGCGGTAGTAGGTCACTTCCGTCACGCCGATGGCCCGGATCGCCTCCGCCACGCTCTGGCCCTGCGAGACCAGAACATCCACCTGCCGCAGCTTGGCGACGACGTCCTCCGGCTTATGCCGCTTCGTTCCCATCTGTCCGTCCTCATCTGGCTCAAAGCCATACCTCAGGGCGGACCACTTCAGTGGGGGCGGATCACCTTCATCGGTGCGACGTGGCTTGTGATGAAAGCCGACGGCGACCTGCAGCGTCGGGCGGTTTCCTGGGCCCAGAGAACCTTGAGCTTGGCGGCTCTCGGACTGGCATCCGTTTCGCTCGTCACGCCGCTCGTGAGCGCGCGCATCTTCGACAAGTGGTTCTCGTTCCCAAACCTCGCCCTGCTCGCCCCGGTTCCGCTGATGACCCTGGGCTTGATCGGGGCGTTATGGGCGATGCTGAAACACCTGCCTCACGCGGATGATCGCTGGGCGTGGGCGCCCTTCGCCGGCGCGGTCGGCATCTTCATCCTGGCCTTCCATGGCCTTGCCTTCTCGTTTTTCCCGTACATCGTGCCAGAGCGGCTGACCGTATGGCGGGCGGCGAGCGCGCCCGAGAGCTTGATGATCATCTTCGTCGGCACTCTCTTCGTGCTGCCGACCATCATCGCCTACACGCTGTTCAGCTATCGAGTGTTCCGGGGCAAGGCTAGTGAACTCCGCTACTATTAGCCCTGCGGAAGGGATCACGTGAGGTGAGCTCTGCCGCGCTCCTGGTCCTCGATATCGCCGTCGCGGTAGCGGCGCTCATTTCGGCCTGGTTCTGGTGGGTTGCGAGCCGGCATCGGGTGCGTCGGATCAGCCGGAACGAGGTGTTGGACGCCGCTGACGTCAACCGGATCGTGACGGCGTTAAACCGTACCCAGATCCTCAACTCGCGGGCTGCGCTCGCCACGGCGAGCGCAGCCACTCTGGCAGCCTTGCGCATCGGATTGGGCGCTCTGCCCGCGCCCTAGCGAGGCGTTGACGTATTCACTGGCGGTCTGACAAGAGTTGTGCACCTCTGCTCTTTACCCAATCTGAACGCCGTCTCATAACAGCTCTTGAGCTCGTCTCCGCCAGCCCGGGCGATGTTGTAACCTTCGACGAGCCCGTTCCACTGCTGCGGGTTAGCCCGCATCATCAGTCCCATGCCGGCGTTCCAGCGCTCCTCGCCGAGCGCCGAGGCCGCAAGGCTGTCAGGAAGTGAACCGAAGGGCAGGGCGCGCGCGAGCGGGAAGCCGAGAAGCGGGAACAGGGCGAGTCCGACCACGGCGCCGATCACAGCCGCCTGGGCGAGGCGCTTGTTTTGCTCCTCGCGGGTGCGGGCGGATTTCAGGACGGCCTCAATGTCCCGGGCCGAGCCCCGGATCGCCTGCGCCGTCCCTTCCGCGTCACGCAAGGTGCCCCGCACAGACCCTTCGATCGCCTGTGCGGCCCGGGCGGCATAAGCTTCCGGCCCGACCTGGATGGCGGGGTGCTTCTCGATTTTACTAATGGCGACGACGATCGCCTTCTGCAGCGTCGCGATCTCGGCGAGCGTCGGGCTGTAGTCCGGCGCACGCGCCTCGTTCAGCGCCGGCCCGATCCCCTCGACGGCGCGGCGCATGACGGAGAGCTCCGCGCGCACGTCCGCCACCTCGCGCGTGAGGTCCCGAAAGGCCCTCGTCGCCTCGTCCTCGCCGTCCTCCTCATCCAACCCCGCCGCGTTCACCTGGTCCATCGCTCACCCATCTCGTTTCATCGGCTGAGGCCCTGGCTCCGGTCGAGCCGCAACGACAGCTCCCGCTCGGAGGAGGCCTCCAGCACGCGGGCGAGCCGCGAACCGGCCTCGATGCCGAGCTCCTTGGCCCTGGCCTTCATCACGCTCTCGGCCTGCGGGTCGCGCTTGATCGCGCCGGCGAGCTGACGCATCCGGCTCTCGACGGCCTCCCTCCGATCGCCCTCCGGCCCCCAGCTCGCCAGGTTCGACCGTTCGGCCGTGAGCTTCGTCCAGGCCTCCGCGTAGCGCTCCGCGCGCAAGCTCGGTGTCTCGCGCACCTGCCGCTCGTGGGCGACGGCGCCCATCAGGGCCACCCTGCCCTCTCGGGTGTCGAGGCCGCCGGCGAGCCCCGGTTCCCGCTCCAGGGCCGTCCTGAGGTCCTGGGCCAGGCCCTTGTCGGCCGCCTCCAGCCGCTCGCCCGCTTGGCGCAGGGCGAGCTCCTGGTGCAGCAGCACCGGCAGCTTGGCCTCGCGCATCCGCTCGGCATCGGCGAAGGCCCTGGCATAGCCGTCCACGGCCTGCGCGAGCCGCGTCGAGGCGGGAGCCCGGTCCGGCCCCGGATGGGCACCAGGCCCTGCCTCGCGGGCCGCCTCCGGTCGGCTGAGACGCCGATCGCCGCCGTCCCCGAGCTTGAGGCCGGCGAACATGCTCCGCCGCGGCGCGGTCTGATCCAGAGCCCGCTCCCACTCGGCCGACGGGCGCGGGACGACGATCTCCGACGGGGGCGCGATCCCGCGCCGCTCGGCGAAGCCGGCCCCGTAGTCGAGGGTGGTGTCCTTCGCCCGCTCCCGCGACAAGGCCCGGTCGAGCCCGGCCCGATCATTCAGGTCCGCCTTAGCCCAATGCAGCTCAACGCCCTCGCGGTGGCGTGTCAGCCCCACATAGGCCGCGTGCCGGTCCATGTGCGGGGTGGCCAGCACGTGCGCCCGGTCGACCGTGACGCCCTGGGCCTTGTGGACCGTGGCGGCATAGCCGTGATCGATGTGCGCGTAGTCCTTCAGATCGAAGCTGACCCGCATGCTCTCCGCGCCGTCGAGGCGCACAGTGAGCGAGGAACCGCCCTCGATCCGCTCCAGGGTGCCGAGCGTGCCGTTTTTCACCCCCATGCCCCGCTCGTTGCGCAGGAACATGACCCGGTCGCCCGGCGCGAAGCTCCGCTCGCCCCGCTCCGTCGCCACAGCCTGGTCGGCCCCGAGCTCGCCGGCGGCCCGCACCCGGGCCCGGGCGAGCTCGTTGAGCCCCCGCACGTCGTCTCGCGTGTAGGCCAGGATGACCGAGCTTGCCTCCGGCTCGGCCCGTCGCTCGACGTCCCAGCGCTCCACGAGCGCGGCTTTGGCCTGGTCCCTAGTCTCGTGCCCATGCACCATGCCGGCCGCCTCGTAGCGGGCGAGCGCCGCGGCCGTCTGCTCCGTCGCGAGCTCCTTCGTCGCCTTTCGCTGCCACTCGGCCGCCTGCCGGCGCACGGTGGTGATCTCGGCCGCCCCGTGCCGCTCGGCGAGCGCTCGGAACGCGGCGCCGGCCTCGATGGCCTGCAGCTGCTCCGGATCGCCCACCAGCACCACCTTGGCTCCGGCCTCTCGCGCATGAGAGAGCACGCGCTCCATCTGCCGCGAGCCCACCATCCCGGCCTCGTCGATGACGAGCACGTCGCGGGATGTGAGCTGATCCCTCCCTTGCCCCCAGGCGTGCTCGAGTGAGGCGATCGTGCGCGAGGCGATCCCCGACCCGCCCTCCAGGTTCTCCGCCGCGATGCCCGACAAAGCCGCGCCCCGCACCTGGTGACCCTGAGCCTCCCAGGCCTCGCGCGCCGCCCCAAGCATGGTGCTCTTGCCCGTACCGGCGAAGCCCACGACGAGCGCGAGATCTCCGGGCCCCGTTACATGCCGGAACGCCGCTTCCTGCTCGGCCCCGAGCTGGTGTGAACTCAGGACCGCCTTGCGCGCCCCCTCTCCGACGTTATGCCCCCGGGCGGCCGCAAGCTCGCCTGCGGCCCGCTCCATGCGCTCCTCCGTCGCGATCATTTCGCGCGTGGTGAAGCGCTCGCGGCCGCGCTCATCCTCACCGAGGCGAACGATCTCCGGCGAGGCCTCCACCTTCGCCATCACGGAGGTGAACTGCACCTCGCCATCTGAGTGTCGGTGGATGAAGCGCGCGAGATCCTGGCGCATGAAGGTCGAGTGCTGGTGCGTGAGCGTGCGCAGCGCGATCTCCGGCTCGGCCGCGATCCGCTCGCCGTTGCGGGCCGCGATAGCCCGGTGCTCGTCCGCGCGCTCCGCCTCCTCGCCTCGCTCCTCGCGCCGCGCCCCGGCCGGCCCCACCTTGTGCTGGGGTTCCAAGTCGATGCCCTGGTCTGCAAGCGAGCGGTGGTCGATCCGCACCTCGTGCCCGAGCTCGGCCAAGCGCTCGTTCGCCTTCACCGCCCATGCTTCGCGCCAGCCCTGCAACTCGCTCGTGGCGTTCCACTCGCGGACCTTCTTGCCGAAGCCCTCGGGCCCGACCTCGCGCAAGCTCAACATGACGTGCGCGTGCGGCTTCGCCTCGCCCTGAGTGTCCACCGGCCAGTGAACGTTCAGGTCCGCCACCATGCCGCGCGACACGAACTGCTCGGCAACGAACTCTCGGGCGAGCGCTACTCCCTTCTCCCGCAACAGCTCACGGGGAAGAGCGAACTCCACCTCGCGGGCGAGTTGCGCGTCCTTACGTTTCTCGACCGCCTCGACCTCGTTCCAGAGCGTGGCGCGGTCGGACAGGCGGTCGGGCGCGCCTTGCGGCAGCAGCACCTCGGAATGCACCACGTCGCTCTTGGCCGAGAAGTCGTGCGCGCGCCCGGCCCGCTCGTCATGCAGTTCCGAGGCCGAGCGGTAGGCAGCCGCCGCCACGGCGCTGCGACCCGCACCGCGCGAAATCACCTGGGCCGAGAAGTGGTAGATCGCCATACGCGGGTCACACGGACCTGTTTATTCGGGTGAGCCTAGCCGTGAGAGCCAACAAAGGCCACCCCGTTATGGCTGCTCTGAACGCACGTCGCGCAGCGACGTATAAGCGCGCACTCCTCTGCTTCGCTCCGATCGTGACGGTCGCGGCGGCTCCGGTGTGCCTCCTGGTCAAGCTGGGTTGGCTGTGTCGGTCGAAGCGGCTAGCTTCTGCGTCAAACGGGGAGTGCGACGATGGTGGCCGTCGAGGACGACGAGCTTGCAGGATTACAGGACCGGCTACATGCCGCACGCAAGGCACTGGGCGAGGCTTATGACAGGCGAGACGCCCGAGCTGAGGAGATCGCGGCTGCCGAGGCCGTCGTGGGTGGCGTGGTCTGGCCGGAACTGCTGGTCGCGTTCAGCGCTGCCGAACGCGCCGTGCTCGCCGCCGAAGCCGAGATGAAGGATGCCGAGTACGCCCTCGCGGTCGCGACCGAGGGCGTGGTGTCGGCACCGCGACGCATGACGGGGTGAGCCGATGCAGTTCCCAACCGCGATCACCCAGGCCGGCATTCTGCGCGATCAGGAGCGGCCCGGTTTCACGGAGACCTACCATCGCGTCGTGTTCGCCATCGACCACGACGGCCTCGACGATATGGAGGTGGCGGTCTGGGTCCACCCGACCTACCCCGAGGACCAGCTCGTGCCCGTCGCACGCGCCATCCTCGCCGGCCGCCTCGCCAGTATGGCAGAGGCCGCGAGCGAAGGAGCCATGACGCCAGACGAGGTCGACGCGCTCTGGCAGCGCGTGAAGCCTGCCACCATCGAAGGAGAACCCGCCTGATGCGCAAACCGCGTGACATCGACGCCGAGCTGAAAGCCCTCCAGGATCGTCAGAAGCAGCTCCGCGCCAAGCGAACCGTCCAGCTCGGTGAGATCGTCTCGGCCACCGGTGCTGACAGCCTGGATCCCGAGACGCTCGCCGGCGTGCTCCTCGACGCGATCGAGAAGGCTAAGGGCGACGCGAGCGCGAAGGAGGCGTGGCGGCGGAAGGGCGAGGGCTTCTTTCGCCGCGAGAAGCGCGCCCGCGGCTCCGGGGCGAATGGCGCCGGCGACGCTGCTCAAGGAAGCGCAGGCGACCTCGGCGGCGCTGCGCCGAGCGACGGCGAGCATCAGGCGAGCTGAAGCCGCTCGCGCCCGGTCGGACACGAGAACCTGGGTCATGGAACGCCGCGCCCGCACCCGTCGCCTCATCGAGCTCGGCGGCCTCGTCGCCAGGAGCGGCCTCGAGGAGATCATCGGCACGGCCGAGCCCGACACGCGCGCCGTGATCCTGGGCGCGCTCATGCACCTTGCCGACGAGCTGCAGGAGCCCACGCCCGGACACCCCTCCCCGCTCGCCCGCATCACCACCTGGCGGGAGCGCGGCCGCGCGGCGCTGCGGGCCGAGGCGACCGGCGAGGCCGCCGCGGAGATCTCCGCGTGATGGCGCGCCATGCTCGATCGGACGAGCGCCAAGCCGACCTCTTCGGCTGGACGCCTCCACCGCCGGCGCCGCGCGCCCCGCGGCGACCGGCGCAACCATCGCCAGACGTCACCTCACCTGCGGCCGCGTTGGACACGACGGCCGCCTTCGCCGCACGGGCCACCGCCTTCGACCTCGACGAGCTCGTGACGGCTCTTGATGACGAGGGCTTGGCCTACCTCGCCGTCGCGAGCGCCCGCCAACTCCGCCGCCGGCTCGGGCGCACGAACGTAGGCCGGTCGCGCTCGAAGGGTGGAGGAGGGCGCCGGGGCCCGCTCGACCGCGCCGGCGCCCAACTCGCAGCCGAGTGGGCGGCACCACCCGAGGAGGCCTGGTGATGCCCATCCTCTCGCCGCACAACACAAGCGATCAAGCATGATCCGTTACGTTCTTCCGTTCGTCCTCGCTGGCGCTCTCTCCTACTGGACGGTGGGCTGGGCGGTGCTCCACGGCCTGCACGACGTGCTCGGCTGGGAGCATCGCGCTGCCGACCGAGCGGCGCTCTTCGCATTCCTCGTTTGCTGGCCCGTGATCTACTTCGGCGCCGGCTGGCTCTACCGACGCCTCATGTCCTCCCCCGGCCAGGACGTGTTCGGCTCGGCCCGCTTCATGAGCGCACAGCGCGTGCGCGCCCTCCTCGCTGGCGAGAGCAGCACCGGCCTCGTCATTGGCCGCGAGGATAAGCAGCGCGGCCGGCTCCTGCGCTATGGGGGCGAGCAGCATCTGCTCACGCTGGCCCCAACCCGCTCCGGCAAGGGTGTCGGCGCCGTGATCCCGAACCTGCTCACCGCCGAGCGCTCCGTGCTGTGCATCGACCCCAAGGGCGAGAACGCCCGGGTCACGGCCCGCCGGCGTCGCCGCTTCGGCCCCGTCCACATCCTCGACCCATTCGGGATCTCAGGATCGATCTCGGCCGCCTACAACCCGCTCGACGCAATCGACCCCGCCTCGCCCGACGCGGCCGAGGACGCCACCACCCTCGCCGATGCCCTCGTCTCCGATCCGCCGGGCTCCTCCGAACCGCACTGGAACGAGGAGGCGAAGGCCCTCCTCACCGGCCTCATCCTGCACGTCGCAGCCAGCGAGGAGCCGTATCGGCGGACGCTGGGCACCGTGCGCGAGCTCGTCACCCTGGCCCCTGTCGCCTTCTCAGCTCTCCTCGGGGACCGGTGAGAGGATGGTCGAAAACGTACGCTAAGCGTCGCGGCCTTGCTGGTGGAGGCGGAGCGGCCTGAGCCGTTCGCGGGGCTTGTCGATTTCGGCCCAGAGGTAGTCGCCGGTGAGGCCGACATGCTCCCAGCCCAGCGGGGCGACGTGGGCGAGCCGTTCGTCGGGCACCGCGACGCCGCTGCCGCGCAGATGGCGGACGGCGCGATCGAGATAGACGGTGTTCCACAGCGTGACGGCCGCGGTCACGAGGGTCAGGCCGGAGGCACGATGGCGCTGGTTCTCGAAGGTGCGGTCGCGCAGCTCGCCGAGGCGGTTGAAGAAGATGGCGCGGGCGAGCGCGTTGCGGGCCTCGCCCTTGTTGAGGATGCTGCCGGTCCGGCGCCGCTGGCCGGGATCGTCGAACCAGTCGAGCATGAACAGGGTGCGCTCGACCCGCCCGACCTCGCGCAGCGCACGCGCCACGGGGTTCTGGCGCGGATAGCCCGCGAGCTTGCGCAGCATGACCGAGGCGCTGACGGTGCCGGCCCGGATCGAGGCGGCGAGCCGGAGCGTCTCGTCCCAGTCCGCCTCGATGGCGCGGACGTTGACCGGCCCGGCGACGAGCGGGCGCAGCGTCGGCCACGGGTCGAGCGGCGACAGGCCGTACAGCCGGCGTTCGTTGATATCGCGGATGCGCGGCGCGAAGCGGAAGCCGAGCAGGTGGCACAGGCCGAAGACATGATCGACCGCGCCCGCGGTGTCGGTCGCATGCTCGCGGATGACCAGGTCGCTCTCATGATCGAGCAGGCCGTCGAGGACATGGGCGGCCTCGCCGGCATTGGCGGCGATGACCTTGGTGTGGAACGGCGTGAAGCGGTCGGTGACGTGCGTGTAGAACAGCACACCGGGTTCGGTGCCGTAGCGGGCGTTGCGATCGGCGCGCGCCTCGCCCTGACCGCCGGCGCGGAAGAACTGCCCGTCCGACGACGACGTGTCGCCCGGGCCCCAGACCGCGGCGAGCGGATGCACGGTGTGGCAATCGACGATCGCCGCCAGCGCCGACAGGTAGGTCTCGTCGCGCACATGCCATTCCGCTGTCCAGCGCAGGCGCGGCAGCGTCAGCCCGCGCGAGCTTTCCGCCATGCGCCCGAGGCCCAGGTTGGTCGCGTCGGCGAGGATCGCGCCCATCAGCGCGGCCGGGTCGGAAGCGGGTACGCCGCTGCGGGCATGGACGAAGCGGTCGGCGAACCCCGACCAGGCGGCGACCTCCACCAGCAGGTCGGTGATGCGGACACGCGGCAGCATCGCGTAGAGCTGGCTCTTCAACGCCTCGGCCTCGTCGGCCGGGGAGCGCCGGATGGGTGAGATCAGTAGCTGCCCGCGCTCGATCGTCACGTCGACCAGCCCACCGGCCGCGGCGGCGCGCTCCACCTCGGTCATACGCCGGGCCAGGAGCGTGCGGCGCTCCTCATGCCATTGGGCAAACCCAGGCGACACGGCGAGGCGCAGGTTGCCATCGGCGCGCATCGTCTCGAACGCGGGCACGGGCAGCAGATAATCGTCGAGCGTGCGATAGGCGCGGCTGCCGTCCACCCAGATGCTGCCCGAGGCCAGCCGCTCGCGCAGGTGGACGATCACCGCGATCTCGTAGGCGCGCCGGTCGATCGTCCCTTCGACCGGCTGCACGACCTTGCGCCAGCGCGGCCTGATGAAGCTGGTCGGCACCCGCTTCGGCAGGACCGATCGACCGTCGCGGTACATCGTCCGCAGCGCCTCGATCGCACCGAGAAGCGGATCGCCCGACCGCGCCGTGCGGAAGGTGAAGGCGGCGAGGAAGGTCGGGGCGAACCGCCGCACGGCGGGATAGCGTTCGACCACATCCTCCAGGCCGTCATCGACCGAGCGCGTCAGATCCTCGGCAAAGCGGATGCTGCGTTCCAGCTGATCCCACCCCACTCGGTCGTCGATCGCGCGGAAGGGGTCGCGCCCGCTCGCGCGGGCCTCGACCAGCAGGCGGCCGAGCCGGGCATGGAGGCGGGCCGTGTCCTTCAGCATCCGCGCTTGCCCGAGCAGCCGGTCGGAGCGGGTGCGGTCGGCACGGCGGAACAGCGCGCCCACCATCTTCTCGACCATGACCAGGGCGGCGTCGGTCAGCGCCGCCTCCATCTCGATCATGGAGGCGACGAGCATGGCGAGCCGACGAGGACGTTCGAGGCGGCGCAGGTGCTGGGCGGTGACGAGGCCGGCGGTGCGCGCGATGACGGCGTAGCGGGCGGCATGGATGCGGCGTGCCCCGTCCGCCGCGATCCCGATGGCGCGCACCGCGTCGAGCCGTTCGACGATCCCCTTCAGGTTGGCAGCCGACGGCGCCTCCGGCCACTCCCGTATCCAGCCGAGCCGGGTGCGGCCGTCGTCGTCCGAGGCGATCAGGCGATCGAGCGCCGCTTGCTGCTCGGCCGGGCAGTCTCGGATCAGCCCGGCATGGGCGGCCTTGCGCGCCCGGGTCCGTACGATGAGCGCCAGCCGTTCCAGCGTCGATGCGGCCGGCAGCACGATCCGGCCCAGCCGCAGCCGATCGACCATGCCGGCGACGATCGTCTCGCCCCGGTCGGTCGAGGCGGCGATCTCCGACCCCACCGCCAGCATCGATCGCACGTCCGCCCGCTCGAAGGCGCGCAGGCCGAGCCAGGCTTCGATCTCGGCGCGATGCTCGCGCAGCGTCGTCGGGCGGGCGGCATAGCTGGCGAAGTCGGTGGCATCGCATCCGATCTGACCGGCGAGCAACTCCAGCATCGCGTCGGGCACCGCCTCACCCGCCACCAGTGCGCGTCCGGGATGACGGAGGTAGCAGAGCTGCACCGCATGGCCGATCCGGTTCGGACCTCGCCGACGCCGTGCCACCTGCACGAGGTCGGCGGGACCGAGGGTGTAGAGTCGTTCGATCGTCGCGTGATCGGCAGGCGGGTCGAAGATCGCGGCGCGCTGCGCCGGTGACAAGATAGTCTTGGCCGGCATCCGCTTCCCATCCGTCACGAAACAGGAATGCGGGCCTGTTCACGGAGCGTAGACCACAAGACGGGTTGTGTGACATCATGCTGACCGATCGGCGGGCAATGCCGCTCCGTCACGCAGACGGACGTATGAATGACGACCGTGATCGGCTACGCCCGGGTGTCCAAGGCCGACGGCAGCCAAGTGCACGACCTGCAGCGCGACGCGCTCGTCGCGGCCGGCGTCGATCCCGGGCACATCTACGAGGATGCCGCCTCCGGTCGGCGCGACGATCGTCCCGGGCTCGAGGCCTGCCTCAAGGCGCTACGGATCGGCGACACGCTGGCGGTGTGGAAGCTCGACCGGCTCGGCCGCGACCTGCGCCACCTCGTCAACCTGGTCGGGGATCTCACGAAGCGCAACGTCGGGCTGAAGGTGCTGTCGGGCGAAGGCGCCTCGATCGATACCACCACGGCCAACGGCCGGCTGGTGTTCGCCATCTTCGCCGGCTTGGCCGAGTTCGAGCGCGAGTTGATCTCCGAGCGCACGAAGGCCGGGCTGGCCGCGGCTCGCGCCCGGGGCCGCAGGGGCGGTCGCCCCTTCAAGATGACGCCCGCCAAGCTGCGCCTGGCTCAGGCCGCGATGGGAAACCCCGAAACCTGCGTCGCCGACCTCTGCGTGGAACTCGGCATCACCCGGCAGACCCTCTACCGGCACGTCACGCCCAAGGGGGCGATCAGGCCAGACGGAGAAAAGCTCCTCGCCCGCACCGGTCGGCGGGCTTAGCGTACGTTTTCGACCATCCTCTCACCGGGCCCCTCCTCGAGTGCATGCAGGCGAGCCCGGCCGCGGGCGGCCTGGTGGCGCGGGCCGCCAACCGCCACCTCTCGAAGTCCGACCGCGAGGCCTCGGGCGTGCTCTCGGCCGCCCAGCGCCACACCCACTTCCTCGACAGCCCACGTATGGGCGCCGTCATGGCCCGCTCGGACTTCGGCTTCGCCGACCTGAAACAGGGCACCTGCACCGTGTTCCTGGTGCTGCCACCCGATCGCCTCGACGCCTATGGCCGCTGGCTGCGCCTCATGGTGGCCCAGGCCATCACCGCCCTGGCGCGCTCGCCCCACAAGCCCCCCTCCCCTGTCCTGTTCCTGCTCGACGAGTTCGCGGCGCTCGGTCGCCTCGAGCCGGTGGAGCGGGCGATGGGGCTGATGGCCGGCTACGGCCTCCAGCTCTGGCCCATCCTCCAGGACCTGCACCAGCTCCGGAGCACCTACGGGCAGAGGGCTGGCACCTTCCTGGCCAATGCGGGCGTCACGCAGGTGTTCAACGTCAACGACGTCGACACGGCGGCCTGGGTCTCGCGGGCGCTGGGCGATACGACGCTCCTCTACGAGACGAGCTCGATGGGCAGCTCGTCCAAGAGCGGGGACTGGTCGGGCGAGGGCACCACGACGAGCGAGGGGGTGAGCACGCACTTAGGCCGGCGCGCTCTCCTCACCCCTGACGAGGTGCGCCGGCTGCGGCCCGAAGCGTCCCTGCTGTTCCTGTCGGGCGAGGCCCCGATCCTCGCGCGCAAGGTGGTCTACCACGCCGATCCGGAGTTCCGCGGCCTGTTCGATCCCCCGAACGCGTCCGCTCCGCCGCCGGGCCAGCCTGCCCCGACGGCGCCGATCCGCGCGGCCGCGGAATAAACCTCGACGATTCCGCCCTCGCAGAGGCTCCAGAACGGCCGTTTCACTCCGACCCTGCCGAGCCACGTCCAATCCCCTCCTCGCCCCTCCAGGGCCGCCGCAAGGCGGCCCTACCCCGGTTCTGCAAGCCTCGGCCCTCGTCCAGCTCGCGACCACGGAACTGCCTTGGCTTCTCGGAAGCCAACAGGACGGTTCCGCTTGGCTCACGATTCTCAAGAGGCCACTCAAATCACGAATCTGTCGGCCGACTAGGCCGACGCCGATTCTGGGGATGCCGGGTGGGAGGGCGCGTAGCGCCCGGGGCGGAGCCGCGTGAGCGGCGGAGTGAGCCGGCGGGGGCGGAGCCCCCAAGAGGCGGTGGTTAGAAGGTTATTTGAGACTCGTTAGAAGGTTAGCCTGTGGACAAGGCATGCGAGATTGTTTGTAGATCAACGGCTTAGAGAGAATCCGGCGTTCCCGAAGTCCCGCCAGACCGTTCCCGAAGTCCCGATGTGTTTGTTCCTGATGTCCCGCCAGACCGTTCCTGATCTCCCGAGCGACAAGGTCGTGCCCTGAATGCCGCAGCGTTCCTGATGTCCCGACAACCGCGTTCCCGAAATCCCGAAGCCGCAGCAAAGACTTGCGCGCGAAGTGATTCACGGCGATTTGTCAAGCTTGTTTTTGAGCCGTTTCGGCATCCTGGCCCGACTGTCGGGACTTCAGGAACGGGCCTCAGCGCGAGAGCTGGTGGCGGTTTCGCGCGTCGTGGCGCTTCACGAAGCCGTAGAACGCAGCCTGGTAGTCCTGGGGCTGCCGGTTCTCAGCGCCGTCGATCCAGATGTCGAACTCGGCCTTGAGAGCATGGACGTCCCAGCCGGGGAAGTCGCGCCGCACGGCGTTGATCGTCTCATCCGTCAGGAACCGGAACATGGGCTCGAACCGGCCCTGTTCGGGCGGCGCCGACCGTGAGGCCTTCGCGCCGCGCCGCGGACGCGCCTCAGGTGCGGCCGTGCCAGTCCCCTCCCCTTCCTCAGCGCTGCTGGTGCGGCGCATGCGCAGCATGGGCTCGTCGGCGCCGTCGGGGAGTTCCAGCGCGAGCTGGAAACCCGGCAGCTCGTTGCGGCGAACGATGCCTTGGATCTCGAACTTGAACCGCCGATACGTCCCCTCGGCGCCGGACTTCTCGAAGAGCGTCGGCAGCGTGATCGCGAACCCGGCCGCGCCGGCCCCGCCGGCGTGCTTGCGGGCCACGCGGTACAGCCAGCGCTCTCGTCCTCCGGTCAGAGAGAAATAGGCCGGGTCGATCGCCAGCACGCCACCGTCCATGACGACGCCTTCGTAGAACCAATCGGAGAGCGTGATGCTCATGCCGCGGCTCTGGTCGGTGGTCTCGTCGACGAGGTCGGACCACGACTCGATCCAGCCGAACTGGCGCTGCTTGCGGCGGGTTTTCTCGGCCCGAATGTTCGTGACGATCGAGGTGGATTGGAGACGCGCGAGCGCGTTGCGCAGCAGCGCATATTCCCGGCCGCCCGTGTCGCGACAGATCGTAGTGAGGAGGTCGTAGGGCTGGAAGTGCAGGGTGCGGGGCAGATCGTTCGCCCCTCGCCGCTTGAGGTCCGTGAGGGCAGAGGCCGCCCAGATCAGGATGTCGGCGTCCCAGATGGTCGCCATGCCGAACTCGGGGTTCGGATAGACGTTCACGAACACGCTGCCGTCAGGGCTGCGGTACTCGATCGGCTTCAGGCGCTTGTTCTTCGACAGGCTGAAGAACGGCCGTTCCATGGTCTCGCGCTGGTCGCGCAGCGAGAGCCCGGCCGCAACGAAGGGCACGAAGAGGTCGGACTGCCGATCGATGTACTGCCGCTGGCTCACGTGTATGCACTCACACCATTATAAGCGTAGCATTGTCTAAGCTCACACACGTTAGCGTGTCAGGGCTTCAGGAGGTCGGCGATGCGCGCCCTGCCCTTCTTGGCGAAGAGCAGGTCCAAGGCCTCTTCGAGGAGCGCCTGGACGGTGGTGTCGTCCTCCACCGCGATCAGCTTGAGCTGCTTGGCCACCTTCGGAGCGAAGTGGCCCGCGACGAGGCGCTTGTCCTCGCGCGACGGCCGATGGAAGCGCGGCGTGGCCTCAGCAACAACGGCATCATCGCCGGCAGCAGCCGGGGCGCTCCGTCGGGGTGAGACGCGGGCGGCTGCCTGTCGAGCGGGTTTCGGAGAGGGCGGGGCAGAAGATTTCGGGGCCGGCGCGGCGTCAGCTCCGGACGAGGCTTTATCGAGCACCGCTTGCAAGGCGTTTTTCATGGGCTACTCCCATACCATCCACTTTGTATAGGTGCATGCACACATAGGCGTAAAGCTCTGCAATCTCCTGGGCGGCCTTGCCGTCTGGGTCGATCTCCTGGGCCGCGAGGCCAGTCTGCTGGGCGCGCGAGTAGGCGATGCGGTTGCCGATCCGCACGGGGCTGATCTCGGCTCCGAGCTGCCGGATGACGGCCATCGTGTCGTCCAGCTCGCGCCCCTGCGGCGGGCAAAAGGTGAGCACCGCCGAGAACGGCTTGCCGTAGTGCTTCACCAGGTCGAGGGTCCGCGTCATGGCCATGACGTCAAGGACCGCCGGACGGGAAGGCACGAGCACGAAGTCGGCCTGCTGGGCCGCCTCGAAGGCGATGTCCTTGGCGAAGGGCGGCGTATCGATGATGGCAAGGTCGCACCCGGCCTCGCGCACCGCGCCGAGCACGTGGCCGAGGCGAGCGGCCGGGATCGCCGTGATGGCGAGCGTCGTGTCCTTGCGGGTGTCCATCCAGAACGAGGCGCTGGCCTGGGGGTCGAGGTCGAAGAGCACGGTCTTCTTCCCGGCGCGGCTCGCCTCGACGGCGAGAGCCGTGGCGAGGGTGGTTTTCCCGACGCCGCCCTTCTGCGAGATGATGGAGAGCACCTTCATGCAACACCTATCCAGCTATGCGTGTATACACCCTAACCTGCATGCGTGTTGGGGTGAAGAGGTGTTGTAAGGTGGGACGCTATACACTTCGTTAACGCTGATGGACGGCGCTGCGCGCCGGACGGTTGACGCACAGCCGTCCCCCGGCCCTACGGCCCTTCACGATGAGAGCGGGCCGGGGAACGGCTGCTGCGCGCGCCAGCCGGCGCGCTCCGCCCCGCAGGGGTGGACAACCGCCGTTGCAAACGGCGGCGGGCCGCGGCGCACATGCGCCGCGGCCCGCCAATTTCCGACCTTGGGAGGAGGCCGGGGCCGATCGGCCCCGGCGAGGTCTGCCTATTCCGCTGCCTCGACCTGAACGGGCTCGGGACCGATCTCGTCGGTGTCGCGGATGACCTCGACGGTGATCCGCGCGGAGGCCAGGGCACAGGGCTCGGTGTTCCCGCCCTGGTCCGGGGTGCGCAGGGGCTCGGGCAACCAGCCCCGGCCCTCCAGGGCCTGCGCCGCCCGGCTCACGGCCTCGGCCTTCGGCAGCTTGAGGAAGAGGGGGGGCAACTCGCCCGCATCCTGGCCCATACCCTCCGCCACGGCCGCCGCGATCTGCGCTTTGCTGAGGCGGGCCAGGAACGCGGCGTCCACGCTCCACCACGCCCGCATATCGAGGTCGGCCGAGGCCGCGATCTGGTCCGCATGCTCGATCCGCCCCGGCCGGCCGCGCTCGTGGCGGTGCTTCACCCCGTTCAGGCTCTGCGCGGCGAGGAAGGCGAGGAGGTCGAGAAGCGTGTCCCCGCTCTGCTCGGTGAGCCATTCCCAGAGGTCACCCACGTCGCCCGGCAGGCGATAGCCCCAGGCCTCTCGCGCCTCCGTCATTGCAGTCAGGGCAGGGCAGGCCTCGGCCGCCGCGATCCGGCCGGCGAGGTCGGTGCTGGTGGCCTTGATCTCCACGGCCGACTCCGCCCGCCACGCGTGGGTGTAGAACACCGGCAGCGCGAGCGCATGGACGACACCGGCCAACGCCAGGTCCGGCCGGCGCATCACCTCGACGCGCAACGCCGCCGTGCGGATCGCGGTCAGTTCCTCGATGAGCACATCGGACAGGGCAGGGGAGGGCGCCTCCGTCACCGTCTCGCCCGCCTCAGCCCGGCTTGCGGCGATCTCGGCGCGCTCGGCCCGTTCCCGCTCCTTCTTCTCACGCCGCACGTCCTCGGGGCGGACAAGGCCGCGCTCCACCTTCACCCGGCCCTCGTGGGTGAGCCCAACCGCCGCGCCGGCTCGCGCCATGTCCTCGGGGGTGAACCCGTAGTCGCGCTGCCTCACGGTGCCGATCGCCGCCTCGACGGTCGCCAACTCCTCGGCCAAGGTCTCATCCGGCCCGGCTTCCAAGCGGGTGAGGATAGCGTCGCGCCGCTCCACGAGGCGGGTGAGTTCCGCCCGGTCCTCGTCCGACAAGGGCAGGGCGCGCGGGTAGACCCGGCCATGGTTGTAGAACCCGGAATAGGGGAACTGCTCGAAGGTCTCGACCCATCCCCAGCCCTCGGCCGACAGGGCAGCAGCCTCCTGCTCCATCTTCTCGGCCGCGAGGCGTCGCAATAAGTCGGGGTCGGCGAGCCACGTCCCGCCCTCGTCGTCGCTGAACAGGTCGCGCGTGACCGCCCCGCCCGCCCCCTCGTAGGCCTGCAAGGTGACAAAGCGGGCCAGTTTGTCAGTGACGGGCACGTGCTCGGACAGGAGCGCGCGCCGGATGCCCTGGCCGGTGCTCTCCCGGACATAATGAGTGTTCCACACCGCCTCCTGCCGGGCGTGGTCGTCCACCACGGCGAAGGCGGTGAGCTGGTCCAAGGTCATCTCGTCGGCCCGGTAGGCTTTGACGAGGGCAGGGGAGACGGCGGCGAGCTTCATGCGCTGCTCGACATGGCGCAGCGTGGTCCCGAAGCGCCGGGCGACCTCCGGGGCGTCATGCCCCTCGTGGATCAGAGCGGCGAAGGCCTCGAACTCGTCGGCGGGGTGGAGGGCGCGCCGCATCACGTTCTCGGCGAGGCTGACGCGCTGCGCCGCCTCGCTCGGGAGCACGAGGCAGCGCACGGGGCCGCTCCAGCGTCCGGATTTTGCCAACAGCTTAAGGGCGGCGAGGCGTCGGCCGCCGGCGACGACGCGGAAACGGCCAGCCTCGGTCTCGAACACGACGAGGTTCTGCAACAGGCCTTCCTCGGCAATGCTCTCGGCCAACCCCTCGGCGCCACCGCGCTTGTCCGTGCGGCGCACGTTCTCGGGGGCTACGCTGAGTTTTGTAAGCTGGATCAGCGCCTCGACGGGCGCGCCGGCCGGGGTCTGAGCGGGGGCGGGGAGGGTGGTGTCAACGGTCGCGGTCATGGGTTCGGTCCCTTTCAGGATCGGCATGGGATGATCGGAGTGGGGGAGGGGAGGCCGCCTAAGCGGCGGCCTCGAACGCACGGGCCGGGGCGGCGCGGTGCTCGGCCTTGGGGTCGGCAGCCTCGGCCTCGGCCCTGGCTCCCGGCTGCAAGCCGTGCAGGAACTTGACCGCCCGCTCGGCGTGGGCGGCGGCGGAGAAGATCGCCCGCTTGTCGCCCTTCAAGACCGCGATCCAGTCCGCGATGTAGGCGGCATGGTCCTCGCGGGGCTCCAGGGCGAGCCCGAGATCGGCGGCGAGGAATGCGGCCCCGAGTTCGGCCACCAACTCCTCGCGCGCATAGCCCTCGTCGCCCCAGCGCTTGCGGCCGAAGCTCCGGTCCAGGCGCGAGGGATGGCGCGTCCAGTGCACCGCCTCATGGCCGAGGGTGGCGTAATAGCTCTCGGCGTCACGGAAGGCGGCGAGGGGCGGCATGCCGATGTGATCGGCCCCGGCGTGATAGAAGGCCTGCGCGCCTCCATGCCGGATGTCGGCTCGCGTGGCAGCAAAGAACGCTTCCGCGTGCGCGATGGGCTCCGGGCCGAGGAGGGCAGGGGCGTCCGTCACGGGCGGGATCGCGAAGGCTTCGGGCAAGCCGTCGATCTGGCCGACGTTGAAAACCGTGTAGGTCTTGAGGAAGCGGACGCCCCGCTCCTCTTCCTCGCCCGTGCTCTCATCCTGCCGGCGCTTCGTGGTCTCGCCCATGTAGACGACCTGGGACCCGCGCTCGCCGCGCCGGACCTGTCCCCCGAGTTCCTGGGCCTGGCGGTAGGTCATCCAGGTGGGCGAGCGGTGGCCCTTCTCGACCGCCTCCAGCCAGAGGAGGAGCGTGTTTATCCCTGAGTAGGGCTTCCCGTTCGCCCGCCTCGGCCGCGTGACCCTGGCCCCGAGCCCTTCGCCGCCCCACGGCTTGCACCACGGCCGGACGCCCCCCTCCAGGTCGGCCACGATACGGGTGGTGATCCGAGCATAGGCGTCCGGGGCCGTCGCGCTCGCTGCGGCCATCGCGCCCGGCTTACCCTTGGTCTGCTTCGTCATGGTGTTCATCCCTCGTTCCTGACGGGGTCAGGGCCCCGCCATGACCCCTGCCCGTCGGCGAGACCGGGGGAGCCGGGGGAGGGATGCGGGCGGGGGCGGCCGGGCCGCGAGCAAGCGGGGCGTCAGCCCTGCGCAGCCGAGCGGCCCTGCTGCCCTGTAGGCGGCGTTCCGTGGGGCGAGGGGGCGGAGCCCCCTCGGCGCCCCGCCACACAGGGCGATGTTGGCCGTCAGGCCGCCGCGTGATGCGAAAGTCGATCGTCACCGGCAGGCGGAGACCGCCTGCGGGCTCCGGGAGGGGCGCAGCCCCGACTAGAGCGCGGCCGGCCACAAGGTCGGTTCGCCCGCGGGTCATACCGTCAAACGCGTATACACCTATATGCTTGGTTGCGTCTGGTCCAACATTGCATGGGATGTTACACTCGGGCGGTGTTACGGGTTGTGCTGGATACCTCGGTGATCGCGTCGGCGTTCCGCAGCCAAGCGGGCGCGAGCTTCGCCATCCTCCGAGCGGTCCGCTTTCGGCGCGTCATCCCGCTCGCCACGACTGGCCTGCTCCTCGAGTATGAGGACGTGCTCAAGCGGCCGGAGCAGCGCGAGGTCTCAGGCCTGAGCCTCGCCGACGTGGACAGGGTTCTAGGCGCCCTCGCGGTGGCGATCGAGCCGGTGGACGTTCATCTGCGGTGGCGTCCGCAGCTGCGCGACACCGATGACGAGCTGGTGCTCGAGGCGGCCATCAACGGCCGAGCCGACGCACTGGTGACCTACAACGTGCGTGATTTCGTGTCGGCTGCGCCCCGCTTCGGCGTGCGGGTGTTGCGACCGGCGGACCTGCTGCAGGAGCTGGCAACGTGAGCAAGGCAACCTACCCCCTCAAGCTTCCCACCTCGATCAAGCGGGCCGCGGCGCGGCTGGCCAAGGAGGACGGGGTGAGCCTGAACCAGTGGATCGCGACCGCGGTGGCGCAGAAGGTCGGGGCCGTCGAGACGGCGGCCGAGTTCTTCAAGCGGCGTGCGGAGGGCCACTCGCTCGATCAGCTCAACGAGATCCTGGCCCGCGTGCCCCACCGCCCGCCGGAGCCAGGCGACGAGCTGCCGGAGGGCTGGACGCCCGGGTCAGTCGATGGGCGGTAAGCTGCGAAGGGTTTGACCGAGAACATCACCCAAGTCGAACTGTTTAGGTGTATGCACCTAAACCATCAAAGGTGTAGCTTCACAGCCACCCTTCCGGGTCGATGAGCTCGCGGGTAACGTAGGGCACGCCGATCCGCCGCGGCGCCGACGCGCGGCGTTGCAGGCATGCCCGCGCTAGGCGCTGCGCCCCGAGTTCGTCGCCGGCGATGTAGGTGACGGTTCGGCCCCGTGTCGCCCCGATCCGACCGAATGTGATCGCCACCACCCACGTCCCGAACAGGTCCCGGCCGGCCTCGACCCGATACGAGCGCCAGCGGTTCTGGGCCGGATCGCAAGCCTCGAGATGGGCCGAGAACACCGGGATCATGCGGCCGCTACCTTGGATGCGTCTCGCTTCCCGAGCACCCGATAGACGCTGGCTCGCCCGATCCCGAGCCGCTTGGCGATTGCGGCCGGCCCGAGCTTCTCGTCGGCATGAAGCCGCTGTACTTCGGCAGCATCGATCGTGGGTTTGCGTCCCTTGCCCTTGTAGACACCGCGCGCCTTGGCAGCCGCGATCCCCTCCATCTGGCGCTCGCGGCGCAGATTGGTCTCGAACTCGGCGAACACGCCCAGCATGTCGAGGAAGGCTTTGCCGGCCGCCGTCGAGGTGTCGATCGGCTGCTCGGTCGCGCGCAAGGCCACGCCCTTGGCCTTGAGCGCGCGGACCACATCCTGGAGGTCGCCGATGGAGCGGGCGAGGCGATCGACCCGGGTGACCACGAGCGTGTCGCCAGCGCGCAAGAAGTCGAGGAGCGTGGCGAGCTCGGTCCGGCCCTCGCGCGAGGTGCCGGACTTCTTCTCGGTGCGGATTACGTCGCAGCCGGCGGCGCGCAGCGCTGCCTCCTGCAAGCCGAGATCCTGGTCCGTGGTGCTGACGCGGGCGTAGCCGTAAGAAGGCATGAGCGAGGGCGATCCGTCTCGGAACGGTCTAGATCCGCTCACCCTAGCGTCTCACAATCCCGAGAACAACCAATTTGAGACGCGACCCGGCGTCTCACGCCCATGTCTCGCAGCGGTATACCCATTCAGACGGTAACCGCCTCTGAACCCGTGCTCTAAAGGTCTCAACAGATCAGGCCCAGCCTCATCACGGTTGCTCGCCTCGCAGCCCACTCTTAGGCTTGGTGCATGATCAGAAAAATCATCTCGCTGAAGGGCATCGGACGCTTCGAGGGGTTCAACGCCGCTCAGGATGTCACCTTCAAGAAGTACACCTTGATCTTCGCTGAGAACGGGGTGGGAAAGACCACTCTTTGCGACGTCATCCGATCGCTCCAGACGGGTGACCCTGGCTACATCATCGGGCGTCGCACACTGAACAGCGCCGTTGAGCAAGAGGCCAAAATCCTCCTGGCGGACGGCACGGTTGCGATCTTCTCGAATGGTCAGTGGTCCAAACAGCCGCAGGGAGGCTGTACGATCTTCGACAGCGGCTACGTCCGCGACAACGTTCATGCCGGCGAGGTGGTGGATCTTGAGCACAAAAAGGCGCTGTTCTCCCTTATCGTGGGGCAGCAGGGCGTTTCGCTTCACCATGAGGTTGTTAGGCTGGAGAAGGAGCGCTCGGATCTGAACACGCCCCTTCGAACGGCAAAGCAGGCTGTGGAGGCCAACCTCCCCTCTGGCGTACGGCTGGCCGCCTACTTAGCGTTAGAACCAGATCCTGACATCGACGCCAAAATTTCGGACGCAGAGCGGCTACTCCGCGGTTCGCAGGAAGAAGAAGCTCTCAAGCGCCACCGCATCCTCACCCCATTGAGTCTACCGGTGTTGCCAAGTGATCTGGAGGAGATCCTGGCGAGAACACTCGAGAACGTGGCCGACAGCGCACAGCGCCAGCTCGACTCTCACCTGGCCCACCTCGGGGCAGCAGGTGGGCAGGCGTGGCTTTCACAGGGACTTTCGCTTTTGCGAGGCGAAAACTGCCCATTCTGCGCGCAGAGCATCTCGGGCAACGACCTTGTGGCCGCCTATCGAGCTTGTTTCAGCGAAGCCTATCGCGAACTCTTTAAGACGGTCACAGCCAAAAGGGCGGAGGTTGAAGCGCACCTTGGAACATCAGCAGTATCGAGGCTGGAAACGACACTGGCGCAGAATGCGGAGGCCATTTCATTCTGGTCGCGCTACTGCGAGTTGGCGCCGCTGGCGGAGGTAGATGCCGAGGCTCTGGGGTTGGCAATCGATCGTCTAAGGATCGCGGCGCTGGCGCTCCTTGAGCAGAAAGAGCGCAACTTGCTCGACGCGGTTGAGATCGACGATGATCTCAGCACCGCGTTGACCGGCATGGAAGCCGCATTTCAGGACGTTCCTGCCTACAACGCCGCCGTCGAGGCCGCGAACCGCGTCATCGAGGCACGGCGCGGCGCGCTCGCCGGCATCGACGTCGCCATCGCAAAGAGCAGCCTGGAAAACCTGCAGCGTCGGAAGCGGCGTTTTGAAGATCCGGTAAAAACTTCCTGCGACGAGTATAATCGTCTACAGGCATTGCGCGACGATTTGGACACGCGCAAAGAGACTGCCGTTATCGCGCTAAAAAATTACAGTGCGGGCGTGGTGCGCGACTACCAGCAGACCCTTAACAAGCACTTGGCCAGGTTTATGGTCGGTTTTCGCATTGAGGGAACACGGACAGAGTTTCCTCGCGGCTATCCGAGCTCCTCTTATCAACTGATGATCAACGACGTCCCGGTTGAACTTGGGAACGAGAACACAACGCACGCCGAGCCGAGCTTTCGAAACACATTGAGTGGTGGCGACCGTAGCGCTTTGGCGCTCTCCCTGTTCATGGCTCAGTTGGAACGCTCTACCGCCCAGCCCGACATCGCCGTCATTCTTGATGACCCGTTTCAGAGTCAGGATGCCTTCCGCAAGAACGCAACAGCTCACCAGATCAGGCGGTGCGGCGAGCAGTGCGGGCAGGTCGTCGTACTCTCTCACGATCCAACCTTCATCAAGATGGTATGGGATAAGCTGCCTCCTGATGAGAGGAAGGCTCTCCGGCTGGTGCGGGTGGGTCAATGCACGAACATGGTGCCGCACGACGTTGAAGAGCACCTCAAGCCCGAGCACCAGTCGCGCATCGACGCGATCCAGCGTTACGTTCACGAAGGGCAAGGCGAAGCACGCAACGTGGCCCAGAAGCTTCGATTAGCTCTGGAAGGCTACTGCAAGATCGTCAGCCCAGGTGAGTTCCCGGACGGCTTGATGATGGGCGAGATCTGCAGGCGGGTTCGCGAGACGGGCTCGTCTCATCTCCTGCATCCGATCCTCGATGATCTTGAGGAACTGAACGACTACGCTCGGCAGTACCATCACGCCTCGAACGATGATCACGCCTCCGTGCCCATCGATGAAGGTGAGCTGCTGGGCTACAGTCGGCGCATCCTTGCCCTTATCCGTTCGAGGGCTCCCTGAGAGAGCGGACGACCGACAGGGTTTCGGTCTGCTTGCAATCGCAAGCATTATGCGTCAGTCTCCCATGCTTGCTGTTGCAAGCATGGGAGACACGATGTCGAACGTTCAAGCTAAGGGCGGCCAAGCTCGAGCTAAGGCCCTTTCCCCCATGGCGCGTAGCGCGATTGCGAGTGCTGGGGCGCAAGCGCGATGGGCCAAGGCCGACCCTTCCCGCGAACAGCTGCCGAAAGCCGTGTGCGGCTCGAAGGAGAAGCCCCTCGTCATCGGTGATATTTCGATTCCGGCCTACGTGCTCGAGGATGAGCGCCGGGTATTGACAGTGTCGGGTATGTCCGAAGGCCTCTCCATGGCTAAGGGCGGATCGGAAGTGCCGGGCCTGAACCGGTTCGAACTGTTCATCGCGCGCGATCGCCTGCGCCCGTTCATCTCGGAGGAACTGGCGGACCGCATCTCGTCGCCCATCGTGTTCGTGACCCCGACCGGCGCCAAAGCTTATGGTTACGAGGCCGACGTGCTCGTCGAGCTTTGCGAAGCCGTGCTGAAGATGCGTGAGGCCGGCAAGCTCCAGAAGCAGCAGGAGCGGATCGCCCAGCGGTGCGAGATCCTAGTTCGGGGGCTTGCTCGCGTCGGCATCATCGCCCTCGTCGACGAGGCCACAGGGTATCAGGAGATCCGTACCCGCAACGCCCTCAGTAAGATCTTAGAGGCATATATCTCTAAGGAGCTGCTTCCCTGGGCGCAGCGCTTTCCGCTCCAATTCTACGAGGAGATCTACCGGCTTCACGGATGGACCCTCAACCCGGCGAGCCGAGCGAAGCCGGCCTATGTCGGCCGGCTCACGAACGCTCTCGTGTACGAGCGCCTGCCGGAGGGTGTGTTGGCGGAGCTGCGCAGCCAGAACCCGGTCGACCCGGAGACTGGCCGGCGACGCTTTAAGCACCACCAGTTCCTCACCGAGAACATCGGCAATCCGCACTTGGAAAAGCACTTAGCCAAGGTCATCGGCCTTATGCAGGCTTCCGACACCTGGGGTGAGTTCAAGCGCATGTTCCGCAAGGTGTTCAAAGTCCAGGACGAGGGCCAGAGGGTACGCGGAACCGTGCGGATCTAATCGGTCTGCGGAGCTCTGAAGCACTGACGATCTCGGGTGGATCGGCTACGGTCGCACCCAAGAAATGGCGGGGTGGAAACGGTGCGGCTGAGTTGGAATGAGATCCGGGCCCGGGCGGCGCGGTTCGCCGACGAGTGGAGCGACGCCCGTTACGAGAAGGGCGAAACGCAAAGCTTCTACAACGACCTCTTCGAGGTGTTCGGGGTCAAGCGCCGGCGGGTCGCCAGCTTCGAAGAGCCCGTCAAGCTGCTCGGGGCGAAGCGCGGCTTCATCGACCTGTTCTGGAAGGGCGTGCTGCTCGTCGAGCAAAAGAGCGCCGGCCGCAGCCTCACCCCGGCCAAGGCGCAGGCGCTCGACTACTTCCCTGGCCTGAAGGAGGCCGAGCTACCCCGCTACATCCTGCTCTCGGATTTCCAGACTTTCGAGCTGCACGACCTGGACGAGGGAACGGAGCTACGGTTCACGCTTGCCGAGCTGCCCCAGCACGTCCAGGCCTTCGGCTTCATCCTCGGCGTCCAAAAGCGCACGTTCCGCGATCAGGCCAAGGTCAACATCGAAGCCTCAGAGCTGATGGGCAAGCTCCACGACGCGCTGAAGGCGTCGGGCTACACGGGCCATGACCTCGAACGCTTCCTCGTCCGCCTGCTCTTCTGCCTGTTCGCCGACGATACGGGCATCTTCGAAGAGCGCGACATCTTCGAGGCCCTGATCCGGGATCGCACCCGTGAGGATGGCAGTGACGTAGGGCCTTGGCTCGCCAACCTGTTCGAGGTGCTGAACACGCCCCTGGAGCGGCGCCAGGCCAAGCTTGACGCGGACCTGAAGCAATTCCCCTACGTGAACGGGGACCTCTTCGCCGAGCGCCTGCCCATCCCGGCTTTTGACGCCGAGATGCGGACACGGCTCTTGGACGCCTGCGCATTCTCGTGGGACGCGATCTCGCCGGCGATCTTCGGCTCCCTGTTTCAATCGGTCATGAACGCGAAGGAGCGACGGGCGGCGGGAGCGCACTACACCACCGAGAGGAACATCCTGAAGGTCATTGAGCCCCTGTTCCTGGATGAGCTGCGGGCCGAGTTCGAGCGCCTGCGGGCACGGCGCGACACGGGGCGGGCGAACGCGCTTAGGGCGTTTCAGGACAAGCTCGCCGGGCTGCGCTTCCTCGACCCGGCCTGCGGTTGCGGGAACTTCCTCATCATCGCCTATCGCGAGCTGCGGGCGCTCGAAACGGAGGTGCTGAAGGAGCTGAACCCCAAGGGGCAGCGCACCCTTCTCGACGTGGCCACCCTCTCCAAGGTGGATGTGAACCAGTTCTACGGGATCGAGATCGGGGAGTTTCCGGCCCGCATCGCCGAGGTGGCGCTGTGGATGATGGATCACATCATGAATGTGCGGCTCTCGCTGGAATTCGGCGAGGCCTATGCCCGCATCCCACTTAAGACCTCGCCTCACATCCGGCACGGGGACGCCCTGGAGGTGGATTGGGCCACGGTGCTGCCGCCGGCCGAGTGCAGCTTCGTGTTTGGCAACCCGCCTTTCGTCGGGGCGAAGTACCAGACCGAGGCGCAGCGCGCCCAGGTGCGCCGGATCGCCGGGCTCGGCGGCTCGGGCGGGACGCTCGACTACGTGACCGCCTGGTTTCTGAAAGCTGGGGCCTACGTGCGCCAGGGCCGGGCACCGATCGGCTTCGTCGCCACGAACTCGATCACGCAGGGCGAGCAGGTGGCGCAGCTCTGGCCCCTGCTCTTCGACCGTCACGGGCTTGAGATCGCCTTCGCGCATCGCACCTTCGCGTGGGGATCGGACGCGCGGGGCGTCGCCCACGTGCATGTCGTCATCGTCGGCCTGACCCGCCGAGATCAGGAACCGAAGGAGAAGCGGCTTTTCAGCTATGACAACATCAACGCCGATCCGGTGGAGAGCCGGCACGGAGCGCTGACGGCCTACCTCTTCGACGCGGGCCAGGTCGCCAACCGCCATCTTGTCGTTGACGAACGGTCCCGTCCTCTCTGCGACGTGCCGCGGCTGGTGAGCGGGACGCAGCCCATTGATGATGGGAACTACATCTTTGACGCGGCCGAGCGTGCCGCCTTCGTGGCGGCGGAGCCTGAAGCAGCCCTCTTCCTGCGGCCCTACATCGGCTCCGTCGAATACATCAACGGCCTTCAGCGGTGGATCTTGTGCCTGAAGAAAGCCTCGCCTGGTGATCTTCGCAAGATGCCGCTCACTGTCGAGCGAATGCGGAAGGTGAAGGCATTCAGATCTAAGAGTCAACGCAAGAGCACACTCGCGATAGCAGACTACCCTGACCGCTACAACGTGGAGGTCATACCGGACCGCCCTTTTCTCACCATCCCAGAGGTTAGTTCAGAGCGTCGGGAGTATGTTCCGATCGGCTGGCTGGAGCCCCCGACCATTCCTAGCAACCTCGTTCGTGTTCTACTTGATCCTGATCTCTGGCATTTTGGTATTCTCACCTCACGAATGCATATGTCATGGCTGCGACACATCGGGGGGCGCCTGAAGAGCGATTATAGATACTCGGCTGGCGTGGTCTACAACGCCTTTCCCTGGCCTTCGGCGACCGACGCGCAGCGAGCTAAGGTGCGCGAGCTGGCCCAGGCCGTGCTCGACGCCCGCGCCCGCTTTCCTGGCGCGACGCTCGCCGATCTCTACGACGCCGACGTGATGCGGCCCGAGCTGCGGAAGGTCCATCGCGCCCTCGACGCGGCCGTTGACCGGCTCTACCGAGGCGTGGCCTTCGGCAGTGACCGCGAGCGGGTGGAGCACTTGTTCGGCCTCTACGAGAAGCTCGTAACGCCCCTGACGGCCGCGGCTGCGGCACGGCCGCGCCGCCCACGGACGAGGGCTGCTGCTGAATGAGCCTTTGTTCCTCGGATTTCCGCGTTGGGAAATTCGTTCTGGCGTGGTCGTGGCCTGCCGGTCCGATTTGATCGGTTCTTCAGCCGCAGACCGGCCGGCACGGGGCCGGTCCGTCAAGGGCATATCCAAAACGCACTCCTCAGGGTGAACTGGGCCAACCGCGCCTTTAGCTCACCTGGGCTCTGCCGTTCGACACTACCGCCGCCCCCTATCTCGAAATCGAGCTCCGGCTGATGTTGCGATCGACAGCCGCAGGCCGGTGCGGCACATCGTGCCGGCGGAGAGGAAAGTCGACAGATGGCAAGTGACAAGTTGCCGACGTGGACGTGGACGGCCCCGATCGGCGGGTGGGCGCTCATTGCCGCTTCAGCGGCCGTCTCGCATCCCGCGCTGACGATCGCGCTCGGGGCCGGCCTCTTCGCTTGCGTGCTGGCCGCGGTTCACCACGCCGAAGTGGTCGCGCATCGGGTCGGCGAGCCCTACGGCACGCTCGTGCTGGCGCTCGCTGTGACCGTGATCGAGGTGGCTTTGATCGTCTCCCTCATGATCGCGGGCGGCGAGGAAACGGCGGCGCTCGCCCGCGACACGGTGTTCGCGGCCGTGATGATCATCCTCAACGGCATGGTCGGCCTGTCATTGCTCGTCGGCGCTGCGCGCCATGGCGAGCAGGCCTACGGCCTCTACGGCGTGAACGCCGCTCTTGCCGCGCTCGCCACCATGGCGGTTCTCACGCTAGTTCTACCTAATACGACGACCAGCATCGCCGGCCCGGTCTACGCACCGAGCCAGCTCGTGATGGTTGCCCTGGCGTCTCTCACGCTCTATGGCGCCTTCGTGCTGGTGCAAACCGTGCGCCACCGCGACTACTTCCTGCCCGAAGGTGACGCCGCGCACGACGAGGAGGCGCACGCCCCGCCGCCCGGCGCCAGGGCCGCCGCCGTGAGCGCTGTGCTTCTTCTCGCCTGCCTTGGAGCCGTAGTGCTCCTCGCCAAGGCGCTCGCCCCGACGATCGAGGCCAGTGTCGATGCCGCAGGCGCGCCGAAAGCTCTGGTCGGCATCATTATCGCCGGCGTCGTGCTCCTGCCTGAGGGTGTCGCAGCGTTGCGCGCAGCCCGCGCCGACCGCCTCCAGACCAGCATGAACTTGGCGCTTGGCTCGGCGCTGGCCACTATCGGGCTCACAGTCCCAGCGGTCGCGGTCGTATCTCTCGTGACGGGGTGGACGCTGGTGCTCGGGCTCGACCTGAAGGGCATGGCGCTGCTCATGCTGACGCTGATCGTCGCCACGCTCTCGCTTGGCACCGGGCGCACGACGGTGCTGCAGGGTATCATCCACCTCGTGATCTTCGCCGTGTACCTGTTCACCACGGTCGTACCGTGATGCGGGTTTCTGGCGTGATGCTTACGCAATCGCGAGAAGGGGGAGTGGGGGCGAACTGGTCTGGCCAGCGGCTCTGCGTTTGAGTATGCACCACTCAAAATCTAGAAATGCCCGGGACCCGGAGTGCTGCAAGACGTGATGATGGGATGGTCCGTTCGGGCATCGTACATCGGCAAAGCCAATGATCATCATTTCTCATCCGCACATTGCTCAATGATGTAGGTATCCACACTTTCAGTCGAGGTTCGGGCCCCTCTGGCACAGCACGATGCTGTGCGATGTCGAACCTGACGCGCGCGATGACGCGCGCCACCGCAAGAGGAGGACTTCTATGCCGTTCAAGAACGATCTCGCTTCCCTCGTCGACGAGACGCACCAGGGAAAGAGCTACGGGGAGATCGCCGCGTCCTCGGTCGGCGCCCTCGGCGGGCTGACCCACACGGAGGCCGCTAAGGTGATGGACGCCCTCGACGTGAAGTCGATCGAGGAACTCGCCACGTCGAAGTACGTGCTCTGGGCGCAGGCCATCGCCCACCTGGCCAAGTTCGAGAAGATCGACGCCACCAAGGTCGGAACCGACCAGGCGTTCAACCCGAGCCTCGCGGCCATCCTCGACTCGAAGTGGGAGAAGAGGCCCCTTCGCGAGATCGCCAAGGCCTCGCCCGCGGTGCTCTCCGGCATCTCGCGCAAGGAGGCTGATCTGCTCGCGGAGGCGCTCCAGGTGAAGACCGTGGAGGAACTCGCGACGAACCGCTTCGTGCTCGTGGCGCAGGTGATCGCGCACCTCGCCAAGTACGAGGCGACGAGCCCGCTGAAGAAGGCGGCCTGAGCGTCGAAGCTCCGGTTGGGTCGGAACGGGACGGGCGGGGTGACCCCGCCCGTCCTTTTCGCTTTCGGCGCTCGATACTCCGGCGCGCTATGTCTGACGCGCGCCTACGAGGGCAGCGATGTGCTTCCGTTCGCTCGTGGCAACAAGCGCACACGAGTGCCGGGAGTGGCGTCCTCCCACGCGACCTCGGTCCTGAGTTGCTTGGCCAACATGGTCAGTAGCGTCGTCCCGAAGCCGCTTGCGGCTCGCGGCCGGGGCGAGACGAGTTGCCCAGCATCACGGCCGATCCCGTCGTCCTCGACTTCGAGCGTGGGAGCACCGCTTGGGCCGATGGCTGCGAGCCGGAGCGTGAGGCGCCCCGGGCGGCCGTTCGGGAAGGCGTGCTTGAGGGCGTTGGTGACGAGCTCGTTCACGATTAATCCGAGGGAGGCCGCGTCGCGGGCCGGCACCCGAGCGGCCGCGACGGGATCGATGTCGAGATCGAGCCGGACGGTGTCGCCCCGCCCGCTCGTCGCAAGTGTGTCCCGCGCGAGGTCGGCCAGGTAAGCACCGACGTCGACGTGGTGGACGTCCGTCGCTTGGTAGAGCTTGGTGTGCAGGGTTCCGATCGCCGCTACGCGCTCGATCATGCCGTCGACGAGGGTGCGCAGGCCCGCGTCCTGGAACGACCGGGATTGGAGGTGCAGGAGCGAGGCGACGAGCTGCAGGTTGTTCTTCACGCGGTGGTCGACCTCCCGTAGGAGGAGGTCTTGCCGGGCGAGCGCGGCGGCGAGTTCCTCGTTCGCGCTCTGCAGGTCCCTCTCCAGCGCCTTGCGAGCCGTGAGGTCGACCTGCGTGCCATAGAAGAACACGAGGTCGCCCGCCGCGTCGCGGACGGGACTGATGAAGAGAACGTTCCAGAACGGCGTCCCGTCCCGGCGGTAGTTGAGCAGTTCCACCTCGATCGGCTCCCCGCGCTCCACCGCCGCCCGGATACGCGCCACAGTGGCCTGGTCCGTCCCAGGGCCTTGCAGAAAGCGGCAGTTGCGCCCGATCACCTCGTCGCGCGGGTAGCCCGTCACGCGAGCGAACGCGTCGTTCACGTAGACGAGCGGGTTGTCGGGCTCCCGGGGATCGGTAATTGTCACGGGGATACGGCCCGAGCGAACCGCCGCGGCGAACGGGTCGTCGAATTCGTGCGCGGCCTCGATCTCCGCGTTGCGACGGCGCGACCGCTCACGGCCGGGCATGGTGCCTCCCTTCTCGAAACTGAATGGTCATCGACCGACGTGTCGCCGCGGGACAGACGAGTTCAGCTGCCCCGCGGTTGAACTCCTTATCGCGATCGCCACCAAAGCAGCAGGATCGTGACGACGAAGCCGCCGGACACAAGCGCCGTCGCGCTGCGGGCGACGACAGCGCCAGCGTTTGCGACGTCACTCGAGCCAGCAAGCGCGTAGGGGAGAACCGGCACGGCCGTCGCCGTTCCGGCGAGCGCCAGGAGTGCGATGGTGAGAGCGCAGGCGCTCGCCGCGACATCCGACAACACGCCTTGTCGCGCCGCGAAGCCGGCGAGGCAGACGAGCCCGCCGAGGATCGCCGGGATCAGCACCGTCCAGTGCGGCAGGCCGCCCAGAACGACGCTGACAAGGCCGATCACGATCAGCGCGCCGCCGTAGTAGTACACCGTCGGTCGATACCAAGCCGCCACCGGCGAAAGGGTCTGCGAAGCGGATCTCATGTGCGGTCTCCTCTGGATACGAGTGGAATGGGTCTCCTTTGGGCGGAAGCTTCAGCCCGCTCCTTCGAGCTGCGGAGTGGGGGACTTGCCGGAGTCCGCAAGGCGTTGCGGCCGGCTCGGCACCGAGCTCCTGGGAGGGGTGGCTGGCGAGGGCTCGCCGGCGTCGCGCACCGGCGGCTTTCCATTGAGCAAGTCGCGGATTTCGTCGCCCGAGAGCGTCTCGTACTCAAGGAGGCCGCGGGCGAGCGTCTCCAGGTCCTCGCGCCGCTCGGTGAGGATCTGGCGGGCGTCGTTGAGGCCGGTCTCGACGAGCCGACGGACCTCCTTGTCGATGGTCTGGGCCGTGGCTTCAGAGAGGCTTTGCTGGCGTCCCATGGACATGCCGAGGAACACCTCGCCTTGGTTCTCGGCGTAAGCCACCGGGCCGAGCTCATCCGAGAAGCCCCAGCGCGTCACCATCATGCGGGCGAGATTGGTCGCCTGCTCGATGTCGCTCTGCGCGCCCGACGTCACCTTCTCCTTGCCGAAGATTATCTCCTCCGCGATGCGCCCGCCCATCATGATGGCCAAGCGCGAGGTCATCTGCTCGAAGCTCATCGAGAGCTTGTCGCGCTCAGGGAGCTGCATGACCATGCCGAGCGCCCGACCGCGGGGGATGATGGTCGCCTTGTGGACGGGATCGGTGGCGGGAACGTTCAGCGCGACGATGGCGTGGCCGGCCTCGTGATAGGCGGTGAGCCGCTTCTCGTCGTCGGTCATCGCCATGGAGCGGCGCTCGGCGCCCATCATCACCTTGTCCTTGGCGTCCTCGAAGTCTCGCATCATGACGATACGCTTCGACCGGCGTGCAGCGAGCAGGGCCGCCTCGTTGACGATGTTGGCCAAGTCGGCTCCGGAGAAGCCCGGAGTGCCCCGAGCCAAGGTCCGCAAATCGACGTCGGGTCCGAGCGGCACCTTCTTGGTGTGAACTCGAAGAATGGCCTCGCGGCCGACCACGTCCGGGTTCGGGACGACGATCTGGCGGTCGAAGCGGCCGGGGCGCAAGAGCGCCGGGTCGAGCACGTCGGGGCGGTTCGTCGCCGCGATGATGATGATGCCCTCGTTGGCCTCGAAGCCGTCCATCTCGACGAGGAGCTGGTTCAGCGTCTGCTCCCGCTCGTCGTTGCCGCCCCCGAGGCCCGCGCCGCGGTGGCGGCCCACCGCGTCGATCTCGTCGATGAAGATGATGCAGGGCGCGTTCTTCTTGGCCTGGTCGAACATGTCGCGCACGCGGCTCGCGCCGACGCCGACGAACATCTCCACGAAGTCCGAGCCCGAGATGGTGAAGAACGGCACTGCGGCTTCACCAGCGACCGCTTTCGCCGTCAGCGTTTTGCCCGTGCCGGGCGGGCCGACGAGCAGCACGCCGCGGGGAATGCGGCCGCCGAGGCGCTGGAATTTCTGCGGGTCGCGGAGGAACTCAACGATCTCCTGCAGATCCTCCTTCGCCTCGTCGATGCCGGCGACATCGGCGAAGGTCACGGTCGCGTTCTCCGGCGCGATGAGACGAGCCTTCGACTTGCCGAACGAGAGCGGACCACCTGACCCCGTCAGGCCGCTCATGGCGCGGCGGCTCATCCAGACCCACACGCCGATGAGCAGCGCGATCGGCAGGATCGACCAGAATAGGCTCGCCAGCAGCGAGGGTTGAGGCGGTGGGACAGCCGTGACCTCGACGCTGCGGGCCTGCATCGTCGTGACCACATCCGAACCGTCAGGCACGAAGGTGGTGACCTTCGTGCCGTCCGTGCGGAGGGCCTCGATGGTCTGACCCTGGATGCGGGCCGAGCGGACCTCACCTCGCTCCACCGCGCCCACGAACGCGGAGTAGGGCAAAGCCTCCGGCCGGCCGGCGCCCTCGCGCGGAACGAACTGGCCGAAGAGCACCGACACGAAGAACGTGAACAGGGCGAGCGTGAGCCAGCGGCGCTGATCGAAGGGTTTCTGCTCCATGGCGATCGGTCTCCTATGACAAACGTCAGTGAGGAGTCCGACATCGCGAGGAGAGACCTCGCCAGAGGGGCCCGGACTCGGGCTTAGGCTTCAGATGCGAACGCGAACGGCCAAGTTCAAGAGATATGGTCGCCCCGAACGTCGCCGGTTCTCAGGTCGGCCAGATCGCCCAGACATAAAGACCGTAGCCCAAAACGAGCGCCGCCCCCTCTCGACGGCCGATGCGCAGCCCGGTCCAGGCGAAGGCGAGGAGCAGGCCTGAGACGGCGAGCATGACCAGATTGTCGAACCGGGCGATCTCCGGAGGCACGGCCGTCGGCGCGATGAGCGCGGTGAGGCCGCCGATGCCGAGGATGTTGTAGATGTTGGACCCGAGAACGTTGCCCAGCGCCACGTCGGACTGACGGCGGATCGCGGCCACGACTGAGGTGACGAACTCAGGCATCGAGGTACCGACGGCGACGATGGTGAGGCCGATCACCGTCTCCGAGATGCCGAAACGCTGTGCGAGGGCGATCGCGCCCTCGACGAGGTAGCCGCCGCCCAGGACGACCAGGGCAAGGCCGCCGAGCGCGAAGGCGAGCGACAGCGCGACGCCAGCGAGCCCCGCCTTCGGAGCCGAGGCGCCCGCCTGATGAACGCCGGCGTGCACGGCCTCGAACGCCTCGGCCTTCTCGAACGCCGCCGTGTGCCCATCGCCGCCGACCCGCTCCTGCCGCCAAGCGTAGACGATATAGGCGACGAGGCCGGCGACGAAGAGAGCGCCGACCCAGCGCTCGAGAGCGAGGGTCCAGCCGACCAAGGCGAGAAGCGCGGCGGTGGCGACCACCAACACGCCGTCGCGCTTGAGCGCGCCCGAGGGGACCGCGATGGGCGAGATGAGGGCGGCAAGCCCGAGGATCAGCAAGATGTTGGCGATGTTGGAGCCGACGATGTTGCCGACCGCAATGCCGGACGAGCCAATCAGCGCCGCCTGCACGCTCGTCACGAGTTCCGGCGTCGAGGTGCCGAAGCCGACGAGGGTCAGGCCGATGAGGAGCGGCGAGACGCCCATGCGCTCGGCGAGCTGCACGGCGCCGCGCACGAGGAACTCGCCGCCGAGGACGAGGAGCGCGAGGCCGCCGAGGATCGAGAGTGCGACGTCCATGGCTACGCTCCTGGTAGGGCAGAGACCGGGCGCGCCGGCGCGCCGAGCGCCGCGGCCCTGGTAGCGAAGAGCAGGATAGCGACGCCGGCCAGCGCTGAGACGGTCGATCCCGCCAGCACGCCCAGCCGCACCTGGTTCATCAGCGAGCCGTCGGTGAAGGCGAGCGCCCCGATGAAGAGGCTCATCGTGAAGCCGATGCCGGCGATGCAGGCGATACCTGCGACCTGGGCCCAGGATGCGCCCGCGGGCAGGTGGGCGAGGCCGGCCCGGACCACGACGAAGACGCAGAGCAGAATGCCCATGGGCTTGCCGAGGGCGAGGCCGAGCGCGATGCCGGCGGTCACGGGATGAGCGATTTCGTCAAAGCCGAGGCCGACGAGCGGCACCCCGGCGTTCGCCAGCGCGAACACAGGCATGATGACGAACAGGACGGGGAACTTCAGGGCATGGACGAGGTCGTGCAAGGGATGCGCCCTCGCGCCCGTGCCGTGCAGCGGCACGAAGAGGGCCGTGACCACGCCGGCCAGCGTCGGGTTCACGCCCGACTTCAGCACGCAGAACCACAGCACGGCGCCGACAAGGAGATAGGGCGCGAGCCGCGTCACGCCGGCCGCGTTGAAAACGGCGAGCGCCAGCACCGCTCCCGCCGCCCACGCGAGCGCCACGAGACTGATCTCGGCGGTGTAGAAGGCGGCGATGACGAGGATGGCGCCGAGATCGTCGATGACGGCGACCGCGAGCAGGAACGCCTTGAGGGCGGTCGGCACCCGCTTGCCCAGCAGGCCGACGACCCCGACCGCAAAGGCGATGTCGGTCGCGGCCGGGATCGCCCAGCCGTTCGCGAAGACGGGATCGCCGCCGGCGAGGGCGAGATAGACGAGCGCGGGCGCCGCCATGCCGCCGACGGCGGCGGCGAAGGGCAGGGCGGCGCGGCTGGCGTCCGAGAGCGTGCCCTCCTTGAACTCGGCCTTGATCTCCAGGCCGATGAACAGGAAGAACACCGCCATCAGCGCGTTCTTGATCCAGTCTTTCAGCGGGTCGGCGAGTTCGTAGGCGCCGACGCCGATCCGGATCGGCGTCGCGAGAACCTCGCCGTAGAGGTCAGACAGCGCCGAGTTGGCAAGGATGAGAGCGACGACCGCCGCCCCGAGCAGGACGAAGCTCGCCCGGATTTCAGTCGAAGAGTTCGAGGGAGAAGAGGCCACGGGGTTTCGCCGAGAGGAGAAGGTTGGGAGTTCAACCGGTGCAGGGGGGTGTGCTTCGCCCCTGCACCGGTCGTCAGCGGTGTCACGACCGATGCAGGCCGTAGGAATGAGCGCCTCTCAACGAGAGAACCAGCTTAGCAGTTCGTATGGTCATCGTTATCTTCTTTTGAGAAAACGATGCATGAGGCGTCGCGAGCGCCAAATCGAGTCGGTTGCAGAGCCCGGCGGAAGCGCCCACCTTGGCGATCTGGAGACCCGGCTTGATCGCCCGGCGAGGCGCAGAACGGCGGGGACGACCAGGATAAGCGCACAGCCGATCAGCCATATGACGATCACGCCGGCGAGGCCCAGGCTCGTGAGCAGGCCAGCGAGCCAGGACAGCCAAACCACCGTCTCGGGGTGGCCCGTCACGAGGTCCGCGTTCGCGGCAAGCCCATCTCCAAGCCAGCCAAGGAGCGCATAGGTCCCCCAGGCGAGAAACGACCACAGCACCGCCGCTACGAGAGCAAGGATCCACATAAGGCGCCTCATCGCACGCCCTCCATGATGGGCGCCGGCGCGGCGTCAGTCCTTAGGACCCACCCATGCGGGCGCGGTTCAGCGGCCCCGACTCCGTCGAGGTGCTCGCGCAGCAGCGCCATGTTGCGCTGGTTGGAGCGGTAGAACACGTCGCCGAACCAGCCCACGACAGGGATGGCGCTGATGACGAGGTCGACGCCGACGTGGCCTGCCATGCGCAGAAGCGTCTTGAACGGAACCCCAAGGCGGCGCGCTTCCCAGATCAGGTAGGCGGACAGCCCCTTCGAGGTGAGCGTGCCGACGCCCGGGATCAGGTTGAGCAGGGCGTCCGCGCCCACGCGCACGTTGGTTCCCGGCACGCGCACCGCGCTGTCGAGGAGCCGCGCCAGCGCGTCGAGGCGTTCGCGCGCGTCTTGCACGTGGTCGGACGGCGCCGCCCAAGTAAAATCATGATGAGTGTAAGCGGAGTGCATTGACGTCTCCCAAGATCGGAGCGCACGCTTAAGCGCTCGTCAGGTGAGAGAGTCCGACATCGTCGTCTTGTGCGGACGACCAGAGGGGCCCGGACCCCAATGACCCTCAAGTCGTGGCGAACCGTCAAGGTTTCAAGACCGGCGCGCCCGCGATCGACATCGCCTTCGCCAATGGACCTCATTCGCATTGCGTAACCTTGACAGCCTCGGGCGCCGATCCCCACCTTGCGTACAACCCGTGGTCCGGGCCCCTCTGGCGAGCGCTGCCGGCGCTCTCGCGATGTCGGACCGATCCTGACATCGCTTGCCGGCCTAGGACCTCCCGTTGATGACGGGTCCTTCCCTTGCTGACTGGCTCGAAGAGTCCGCTTTGGAGCGAGCTCCGCCCTCTCGCTCGTGCCCCGCGCCGCGCTCAGGCGCAGCACGACGGCTTCAAGCTTGGTTGCTCGGCCTCTGTGACGTCAGCCTCACCGAACGGCGCACCCCAGAGATCACCCAGCGCTCTTGCAATCGTCGGCGCTCGCGACCTGCGAGCCGGTCATTCTTCTTCAACTTACCGGAACCGGAGCACCACATGACTCACGCCAACGTCGACCGCCTGACCAGCCCCGAAGCGCTGCTGATCGAGCACGACACCCGCGACGGCATCATCGCCCGCCGCAACGTGCTCTTCGGGCTCTGGACCGCCGCGCGCCTCGGGCTCACCGGCCCCGATGCGGAGACCTACGCCTGGAGCGTGCATTTCGCCGATCTCGATGAGCCGGGACATGACGACGTGCTGGCCAAGGTCGCCGCCGACCTTGGCCAGCATGGCTGTGCCGTCTGCGAGCGGAGCCTGCGCCGGCAACTGCGCGAGATGGAGGCCAGGGCCGAGCTCCAGCTGGCCGCCGAGCCGCTGTGAACCAGCATCAAAAACCCTCGGAGGAAACGACCATGCAACTTCACCTGCACGAGCCGCAATCGATGCATGCCCCACCCGCTTCGTGGTGCCCTGACGAGGATACCCGCGATCATGTGCTCGCCCGCCGCAACGTGCTCGCGGCTCTGTGGGCCGGAGGGCTGATGGGGCTCTCGGGGGCGCCGCTCACGGCCTACGCCGTCGAGGTGCATCTGGCAGACTTCGAAGCTCCGGGCGACGCCGACGTCGTCGACAAGATCACGGCCGACCTCCACCGCGCCGGTCTGCCGGCCCGCCCCTCCGAGGTGCGCTCACGCCTCAATGCGTTCCACCGCGAAGCGCTGACGCAAACGCACGCGACCGACTGACCCCACGAACCCTACAGGAGGTGATCTTGCCCGACCTCTTCGCCGCCCTCGTCGCCTTCTTCCTCATCGACCCACTCAAGGCCGAGATGGCCGACAAGCTCGCCGCCGCGCGAGCGCCTCAGGCCGTCGTCGCACAGGTGAGCGCCTGCGCCCGGTCCGCCGCACCGCAAATCGTGGAGCGGGCGACCGCCGATCCATGGTGGGCCATGGCGAACACGTTCAACGTGTGGGTCGGCTCCAAGGGGCCGGAGGCGTTGCTCGTCGAGATCGCGCCGGCCTGTGCGGGCGCTGTTGCCGCCGCGCAGCCGTTTCTCACCGGACGCCAGGCGTGATGACGCTCACGAACCCGGTGGTTCTAACGACCACCAAGAGAACACCGATACGAGGACGCGGCGCCATCACGCGCCGCGTGATGGCGGTGGCCGGGTTGCTGCGCCAAGAGCGTGTCACGGTGGGCGAGCTGTTCGATCGGCTCGGGCCTGAGGGCCTCGGGCTTGCCCTCCTGCTTCTGACGTTGCCGACCCTCATCCCCGTTCCCGGCCCGATCGGGATCACCTTCGGAGCGCTGATCGCGCTCGTCGCGATCCAGGTTATGATCGGCGCAGGGGCGCTCTGGCTGCCCCAGGTTCTACGCTCACGCACGTTGCCCTCTGCGATCCTGCGCGGCGTTATCGCGCGCGCCCTACCATGGTTGGCTCGCGCGGAGCACTGGCTGCACGAACGCCGGCTCGCCAGCCTCACCGGCCGACGCGCCCGCGCCGTCGTGGCCTTGCTGCTCCTGCCGCTCGCGGTAGCGATCATCCTGCCGATCCCATTCGGCAACGTCGGACCGGCCCTTGCCCTGATCGCGTTCAGCTTAGGGTTCATGGCCCGAGACGGCGCGGCGATCCTGCTGGCCGTCATCCTGGGCCTTGCAGCCCTCGCCTGGACGGGCTTCCTGTTCATGGCGGGTGCTGCCCTGCTGGAGTGGGGAGCGGCCTTGGTCGGCTGGTAGACCGATGCCCTGCCGCACAGGGTTAAGCCTTGCGCCCAAGCTTGGCACGACACATCTCAACCCTGGTCCGGGCCCCTCTGGCGAGGCATGTCCCTCGCGATGTCGGATCTTCATCTGGTGCCGTCCTCCGTGAAGCGGCGCGCCACCTGAAGGAGCGAAGGCCGTGGACGATCCGATCCTGCTCGCGCGCATCCAGTTCGCCGCGAACATCACCTTCCACATCCTGTTCCCCACGATCACCATCGCGCTCGCCTGGGTGCTGCTCTTCGTCAAGCTGCGCTTCGACGCCACGCGCGACGAGGGCTGGATGGAGGTCTACCGCTTCTGGGTGAAGGCGTTCGCGCTCACCTTCTCGCTCGGCGTCGTGTCCGGCATCGTGATGAGCTTCCAGTTCGGCACCAACTGGCCGGGCTTCATGAACACGGTGGGCAACATCGCGGGGCCGCTCCTCGCCTACGAGATCATGACCGCCTTCTTCCTCGAGGCGGTGTTCATCGGCATCATGCTGTTCGGCCAGGGCCGGGTGTCGAACCGGGTGCACACGCTCGCGACCTTCCTCGTCGCCTTCGGCACGACGATGTCCGCCTTCTGGATTATGGTGCTGTCCTCCTGGATGCATACGCCGGACGGCTTCGAGATGCGTGACGGCGTAGCGCACGCCACCGATTGGTGGGCCATCGTATTCAACCCGTCCCTGCCCTACCGACTCTCGCATATGCTCCTCGCCTCGGGGCTCACCGTGGCCTTCCTGATCGCGGGCCTGTCGGCTTTCCGCTGGCTGCGAGGAGACCGGGCACCTGCAGTCGCCAAGGGTCTGCGGCTCGGCGTGTGGCTCGGCGCCGTTCTCATCCCGGTCCAGATCGTGGTGGGGGACCTGCACGGGCTCAACACCCTGCAGCATCAGCCCGCCAAGGTCGCCGCCATCGAGGGCAACTGGGAGACGCGCGGGAACGTGCCGCTGCTGCTCTTTGCCCTGCCGGACGAGGAGGCGCGAGCGAACCGTTTCGAGCTTGGTATCCCGAGCGGGGCGAGCCTGATTTTGAAGCACGACCCAGCCGGCGTCGTGCCGGGCCTCAATGACTTCAAGGGCAAGCACCCGCCTGTGGCACCCGTGTTCTGGTCCTTTCGGGTCATGGTCGGCGTCGGAATGCTGATGCTCGTCCTTTCCTGGTGGAGCGCCTGGCAGCTCTGGCGCCGCGGCGCGGTCGGAGCCTGGACGGCGCGGGCCCTGGTCGCGATGACCTTCTCAGGCTGGGTCGCCACGGTGGCGGGCTGGTACGTCACCGAGATCGGCCGCCAGCCCTGGCTCGTGCATGGGGTGCTCACGACGGCACAAGCCGCTTCTGCGGTGCCGGCGACGATGATCGCGACCACCCTGGCGCTCTACGTGGCGGTCTACGTCGCACTGCTCGCTGCCTACGTCGGCACCCTGTTCTACCTCGCCATGAAGTCCGGGGCGGCCGCGGCGCACAGCCCGTCCGAGCCGATCGCGCAGGGCGGCGCAAGCCTGTCTCCGACAGCGCCTGCGGTACCGGCCGGCGCGGCGGCCTGAGGAGGCGACCATGGGCGAACTCTCCCCCGCCGACTGGCTGCCCGTCGTCTTCGCGGCGCTGCTCGGGCTGTCGATCCTGGCCTACGTCATCCTCGACGGCTACGACCTCGGGGTTGGCGTGCTCTTGGGGAGCGCACGGACAGAGGCCGAGCGCGACACCATGATCGCTTCCATCGGCCCGTTCTGGGACGCGAACGAGACCTGGCTCGTCCTCGCGACCGGCCTGCTGCTCGTGGCCTTTCCCGCCGCCCACGGCGTCATCCTGACCGAGCTTTACCTGCCGGTCGCCCTGATGCTCTTGGGCCTGATCCTGCGGGGCGTCGCCTTCAAGTTCCGCACCAAGATGGCGCCTGCTCGCAAGCTCGCCTGGGACCACGCCTTCGTGGCGGGCTCCGGTCTCACGGCGCTGGCGCAAGGCTACATGCTCGGGCTCTACATCGGGGTCAGGACATAGAACGGGCACAGATATACGCTAAGCGTCTCTGCGCGCACTTATGGGTCGACTCTATGCGTCGACGACTCCAGCATTCCAAAGGCATCCATCGGACAGTTGTAGCATCGCCTCTCGTCGCAGAGCCGGCATATCGTCAGCGCCGAGACAGCGTCGTCAGACATCTGCGCAAGTATTGTCTCGGCAATACGTTCCAGCACGAGGCGGTCAGCATTCGAGACATGGCTAAGGATTTCGGATAAAGTCTCGTTTCTTCGTTGCAGGATCGCAGATAGGCGAGTCTCGCCTGCCTCAGTGAGCATCAGCGCTACTGCACGACGGTCCCGTAGCGCTTTGGATCGAACGGCGAACCCGGCTGCAACCAATCGATCGACAAGCCGCACCGTCCCCGCGTGGGACAAGCCTAGCACCCGTCCTAATTCGTCGATCGAAAGACCGGTCGCGTGACCGATGACGACGATCGCCGCGGTGGTTTCGCCACCGCCGGGTATCGTCGGGTCGAATGCCGCCTTCTTAATTCGATCGGTGATGCCCACGGGCCTGTCGCAAGCCGTGCCGTAGGCCGCAGCAGAGGCTAGATCTGTCTCGTTTTTAGGCTCTGTTAACCGCCTGAAGGCCGAAGCAGACCCCGAGCAGTCGGTTCTGCTCGCGGATGGTCCATGCGCCGGCAAAGCCGAAGCCCTTGCGCAGCCACAGCATGGCCTCGAACCCCTGGATCGTGCGCCGGGCAGTGCGGAAGGACTGGAAGCCGCCGATCCGGGGCATGTTCTTCTTGACCCGAAAGTGGTCGCTCTCAATGCCCTGCTGCAGGTGCTTGGTCACATAGTGGAGCGGCGCGCGGGGTAGAAGGCCGTCGTTCCTCGCAGCCAAGATGGCGGGTGGATAGGTGCCGGCGCCATCCGTGCCGATGCGATCCGGGGCGAGCAACGGCTGATCCTGCAGCATCTTGCGGAAGAAGCGCTTGGCGGCATCGAGATCCCGATTGGCGGTGAGCAGGAAATCGACTGGATTGCCGTGCTTGTCGACGGCCCGGTAGAGATAGCGCCACTCCCCCCGCACCTTGATGTACGTTTCGTCGATGCGTACCGAGCCGCAGTGCGGTTTGCGGAACTGCCGCAACCGCTTTTCGATCAGCGGCGCGTAGGCCAAGACCCAGCGGTTCAGGGTGGAGTGGTCCACATCCATGCCGCGTTCCAGGAACAGCTCCTCGATGTCGCGGTAGCTCAGCGGGTAGCGCAGGTACCAGGAGACGGCCTGGACGATCAGGGCAGCCTCATAGTGCCGGCCCTTGAAGTCAGCCTTGGCACGCTGCTTCAGCTTCGCGGCGATGGCGGACAGGATCATGGGGTGGCCTCCGGGACTGGAGGCACCATGCGGGCTGCATGGTCAACGCGGGGTAAACGCTGCGGGTTTGCGACAGGCCCGTATTCCTTGTAGGCGTCGGGCGCGAAGCCGGGGAAAGGCAGGAACGGGCTCGCCGTCCATTCCCAGACGTTCCCGATCATCTGTCGGCAACCCCAGGCGCTGTCGCCCTCGGGATGGGCCGCGACATCGACGCAGCCAAGGTGACCGCCATCGAGATTGGCAAGCTCGGGCGTCGGAACCTCGACGCCCCAAGGATAGGCGCGCTTGGTCTCGCTCAAGGTGTCGGGGAGCGCCGGCGCACCTGCGGCGGCGGCCTCCCACTCGGCTTCCGTCGGCAAGCGGCGGCCCGCCCAGCGGCAATAGGCATTCGCCTCATGCCAATTGACGTGGATGACCGGCTGATCGGGCGCCAGCGGCTCCTCGCGGTCGAACCTCCGCACGGTCCACTCCCGTGCCCCACGGCGCGTCCAGTAAACTGGGTGTTCGGCGCGGCAGCCTTCGCGCCACTTCGCCCCCTCCGGGTCCCAGTAGGCTGCCTCACGGTAACCGCCATCGGTGACGAACGCCGCGAACTCAGCGTTCGTCACCGGCGCGCGAGCGATGCGAAACGGCGTAACCGGTACGGGATGCGCCCATTTCTCATTGTCGAAGACGAAGCCGTCGCCAGGCTCCGACCCAAGCCGCCAGATGCCTCCGCTGACCGGGACGTCGCCGGGCCAGGGGCCGGAACCCGCGGCCCGTGCTGAGGTGGATACTGCGAAGGTCGGCGCCGGATAGCCGAGGGTTTGGCGCGAATAGGTGAAGGCCTCGTCGTGCATGTCCTCGTGGTAGGTGACGAGCTGGTAGAGTTCGGCCTCCTGCGGCGTGGGCTCGCGGCCAGCGAGGCGCCGGACCAGCGCGTCGTGAACGCTCGCCATGTAGGCGAGGGTGTCGACCAGTGGGGGCAGCGGGATCGACCAGCGCGTCCCATGGGGCACCCGCGCGGAATCGTAAAGCCCGTCGGCCTCCGACATCAGGGGCGGCTGCCCGTCGAGACCGCGAAGGATGAAATGCTCGTGAAACCAGGCGAGATGCCCGATTTCCCACAAAAGGGGATTCACGATGTCGAGCTGCGGCCCCATGAGACGCTCACGGTCGAGGCCTGCCACCAATTCAAGCGTTCGCGCCCGGGCATCCTGCAGCATAGCCACGAGACCGGCGGCGGAAACCTGTGCGTTCATCAATCGTCCCGGAAGCCTGTCGAACCCATGAAGATCAGCCTCATCACGCCGGCCGCGAAGACATCCCGCGCCGGCAACCGGACCACGGCAGTGCGCTGGGCTCGCATCCTCGGCGATCTCGGCCATCAAGTCGATGTGGCGACGACGTATGAGGACGATGCGGACGCCGATCTGATGCTGGCGCTGCACGCCTGGCGCAGCTCCTCGTCCATCGCGCGGTTCAAGGCGCGCCATCCGGAACGGCCGCTCATCGTCGCCCTCACGGGCACGGACATCTACCACTATCTCGCCGCGGATCCCGAGCCGACCCTGCGCTCGCTCGACCTCGCGGACCGGCTGATTGGCCTGCACGATCTGGTCCCCGCCGCACTTCCTGAACGCCATCGCCAAAAGGTCGACGTGGTGTTCCAATCCGCCTTGCCTCGTCGACGGCGCTGGGCGGCCTCCGAGGAGGCTTTCGAAGTCCTGGTGATCGGGCATCTACGCACCGAGAAAGACCCGTTCTGCGCCGCCCGTGCGGCCCGGAGGCTTCCGGTGCGGTCCCACATCCGCATCGTCCATCTCGGTGGTGCCCATGAGGAAGTCTGGGCGACCCGGGCACGGGCCGAGATGGCTGACAATTCGCGATACCTATGGCTCGGGGATCGTCCCCAATCCTTGGTGCGGCGCTGGCTGACCCGTGGCCGGGTCATGGTTCTGAGTTCGCGTCAGGAGGGCGGCGCCAACGTGGTATCGGAGGCTATCGCAGCCGGACTGCCGGTCATCGCCTCCGGCATTCCCGGTACCATCGGTCTGCTTGGTCCCGCATATCCGGGCTACTTCCCGATCGGTGACGACGCCGCCCTCGCCGGCATGCTTCTGCGAGCCGAAGAGGATCCACAATTTCTCCGAGCTTTGAGCAATGGAGGTGCAGCGCGCGCATATCTGTTTTCACCGGCGCAGGAGCGCGAATCTCTACGACGCGTCGTCGTGTCGATAAGCATAGAAGTTTGACCCCAGTAGAACTCGCTCTAAGAACTTGAAACTTCGGGAACATGAAAAGTCGAGGCAGGGTCACGATCGACGTCGATCGTGACCCTGCCTAGCTATCCGAAATTCTTAAGCCCGCAATGGCTTAGCCCTGCTCTAGGGTAGGGTCAATTTTTGGAAGCAGTTTCAGACCCGCAGGAAATTTAGACCGATAAGGCGCCATTCTGGACCCGTGTCGGTCAGCCTCAGGGACCCCGGGCAATCGAGTGCCTCCACCACGCAGTCGATGCTGGGTCGACATCACCATCGAAATGCAAGATCCGTCGCCAGCTCCCGAGCACCTCATTCCCAAGGGGATTTTCGCCTTTCGATGGCGCTCCCTCTTTAAGGGTCGCGTTCAGAGCGATACAACGATTCGATGACAGCACCGAAAGAAATCGAACTTAAGTTGGTCTGCGACGCGTCCGACCTGACCATTCTGCGGGAGCACCCGCGTCTTCGGGGCGCCGTCGGCGAGGAGCGGGATCAGCTGAACTCCGTCTACTTCGATACGCACGACGGGCGGCTGCGCGAGGCCGGATACGTCCTGCGGGTGCGGGGCACGAAGGATGGATACGTGCAGACCGCGAAGGGCGCCGGCGACGGATTGCTCGAACGGTCGGAGTGGGAGCGGCCGGTCGAGGGACCGGAACCCGACCGCGACGCCCTGGAAGGTACGCCCCTGGCCAAGTTGCTGGGAAAGAACACGAAGCTCGCGCCTATGTTCACGGTTGCCGTCGAGCGCCTCGCCTATCATGTCGAACAGGGTGCCTCGCGCATCGAGGTCGCGTTGGATCAAGGCCGCATCACTCAGACCGCCGGGAAGCGCGCTTCCGACGCCGTGACCATCAGCGAGATCGAACTCGAACTGAAGGAGGGTTCGCCGGCCGACCTCTTCGACCTCGCCCACGAGATGTGTTCCCAGGTCTCTGTGAGGCTCGGGGTCCGGACCAAGCCGGAGCGCGGGTTCGCCCTGATCGACGGTGAACCGAACGGCATGCGCAAGGCGGAGCCGGTCCTGCTTTTGGAAGAGATGACGGCGGCCGACGCCTTCCGAAGCATCGCCCACGCCTGCTTGCGGCACATGCGTCTCAACGAGGATGTCATCCTCGAACGTCGCGATGTCGGCGCCCTTCACCAGACGCGTGTCGCGATCCGCCGCCTGCGGTCGGCGTTCTCGCTCTTCGGCGACATGATCGCGGACGGCCGGAGCGAGGCCATGCGGGCCGCCCTCAAGCGGCTCTCGGCGCCGCTGGGCCGGGCACGCAACCTCGATGTCTTCCTAACCAGGACCTTACCCGCCGAGCGTGCGCGCCATCCGGACGAGGGTGGGCTGCTCAACCTGGAGAAGCACCTCGAAGCCCAGCGCACCGAGGCCTATGAGGCCGTCCGGAAGACCCTGGCCTCGGAGGAATGGCGCAGGTTCATCCTCGAACTGGTGGCCTGGATCAACGCCGGATCATGGCTCACGTCCGGCGACGACAGGGATGCCCGACGCCGTGATCAGCCGGCGATTGCGTTCGCGGCCGGCGTGCTGGAGAAACGCAGGCGTCAGGTCAAGAAGCGTGGTCGAGACCTTGAGAGCCTTAACGCCGAGGAACGCCATAACGTCCGCATCGCGGCGAAGAAGCTGCGTTATGGCGCCGAGTTCTTCGCGGGCCTTTACATTGATAAGAAAGCCAGCAAGCGCCACATGGCGTTCGTTGCGGCACTCGAAGACCTGCAAGACAGCCTGGGCGATCTTAACGATATCACCACCGGTCACGAGTTGCTTAACGAGTTGACCGAGGCCGGTTCGGGCTCGGCGTTGTTCGCGGCGGGGATGACGGCCGCGGATATCGAGGCAAGGGCAACGAAGCTCGTGGCTTCGGCAGCGAAGGCGCATGAGGCATTGATCGACGTGCGGCCATTCTGGCGTTGATGCAGTGCCCAGCCAAAGACGGTGCCGGCGAGGACGTGCGTCAATGCGGGCGGCGGATGCCTGAGGTGGCTTACTGCTCGGCATGGGACGAGGGCAGTTACGAACCGTTCGCCCGTGTATGCATCCAGATTGGCGCTTGTCATGTGTGGGGACGGCGGCCGGCGAGGGGCGTCCCCACACGAGCCTCGATCCAGCTCGGGGACAGGATGTCGCCGGCCTCTGTGATGATCCAGGTCCGGACGTCCTCCGCCGCCATGGCCTTGCCGGCCGCATCGAGCGCCTCGCGAAGGGTCACATAGTCCTTGCTCCGCGCAATCCTAGCGGGAGTCGTACGAGGCCAGACCGTTAACGCGGCCGCCTGATCGAGGTCATGGATTTGCATGGCATCACGATCCTGGCAGAAGTGCTATGGACTACAATGCTCACGTGACCGGTGTTTGACGCCAACGAAGAGCAATATGATCTTGCAGGACGCGGACGCGCCTAAGTGATCCGTCCTTATTAAGCAGTAGTCCACCATGCCCCCGCGCCCATGGGCGCTCCTAAAGCCGTGCGTTAGGTTGAACGAGGCCAGGCGGAAGTGCGTCCACAGTGCGTGCCCCGTGAACCGCGCACCGACCAGGGTGACCATGTCGTCGAGCACAGGTGGATGCCTAGCGCTTCAGAGCCTGATCCTGGCCACGCACCCGATCTGGATCAGAACAACGGAACGGGCGCCCCGAGAACGTTCGAAGGCGTTTTCATGAGGCACCCGAACCATCAGGGATGAGTGAGCCCTAAATCCGGCCTATTGGACCATGTCGTCCTGGGCCATCTCGGGCATGCCCTGCATGCCGGTGATCGGCGAGATGGCCATCATCTTCCCGTTCTTCAGCTTCACGACGTTGAACTTTCGCCCCGTCTTGCTGTCGGTCGCGACGCCGACCATCATCTGCTGGGGCGCGAACTGCGAGACGGTAAAGTCATGCCCCCACGCTGAAAAGGTTTGCTGGGCCAAAGCATATCCAGATGTTGTGACAATGAGCGCGCCGGCGAGCGTCAGTGTTTTCATCATGACATAACTCCAAAGTTATTATTGGATTTAGACTTTCGAGGAATGTACCAGCGCCGTGAAATGCCGATTGCGCATCAAGACGATGCCCTCCGGCTTCGAACTTCGAGGACGTGCGGTCCAACCCGACGCGGCTGATCCCGCGCAAACCTGCTGGAGCGGGCCAAATCGTATGCACACTTCGGTCGTGTCCGTCAATGAGGTGGAAATTCGGGGTGGAGTTGGAGCGGCCATCGGTCAGGCGGCCTGAGGTGGAATTGCTGTGAGGGTGTCGTCGAGCAGGCTCGGGGTGAAGCCAGCCATGCCCTCGATCTGCATGTAGCGGTGCTGGAGCTGCCATTCGTCGTTGGCCTCCAACAGCACGGCTCCGATCAGACGCTGGATCGAGTCGGTGTTGGGGAAGATGCCCACCACGTCGGCGCGTCGCTTGATCTCCTTGTTGAGACGCTCCAGCGGGTTTGTGGAGTGCAACTTCGTTCGGTGCTGCAGCGGGAACGTCAGGTAGGCGAGCACGTCCTCGCTCGTGGCATCGATGAAGCCTTTGAGCTTCGGCCAACGGTTGTGAAGCTGCTCAGCCAGATGGTGGAGCGCGGCTCGGGCTGCCTCCTGGTCGGGCTGCTGGAAGGCGTGGCGCAAGCCGGCGGCGACCATGGTCTGCTGAGCGCGCGGCACATAAGCGAGCGCGTTGCGGGTCCAATGAACCCGGCACCTTTGCCAGGTCGCCTTCAGGACGCGGCATATGGCGGCTTTAAGCCCCTCGTGCGCGTCCGAGATGACAAGTTGCACACCTGACAGCCCGCGCTTGACCAGGTCGCGCAGGAAATCGGTCCAGAACACCTCGGCCTCGGACGGGCCGATGTGCAGCCCGATGATCTCGCGTCGACCTTCGGTGTCCACCGCCACGGCGACTATGGCGGCTACGGAGACGATGCGCCCGCCCTCACGCACCTTGAGGTAGGTGGCGTCGAGCCAGAGATAGGGCCATGCGCCGGACAGCGGGCGCTTGAGGAAGGCGTTCACCCGCTCATCGATGTCCTTGCACAGCTTCGACACGGAGGACTTCGAGATGCCCGACAGCCCCATGGCCTGCACCAGGTCGTCCACGCGCCGAGTCGACACGCCTGCGATCCACGCCTCCTGGATCACCGCCACCAGCGCCTTCTCGACGGTCTTCCTTGGCTCCAGGAAGCCGGGGAAGTAGCTGCCGGTGCGCAGCTTGGGGATCTTGAGGTTGAGCGAGCCCAGCCGCGTGTCGAGGCTGCGTTCGCGATACCCGTTGCGGTAGGTGCTGCGCTCGCCAGACCGCTCGTAACGACCCGCGCCGATCAGACCGTCCACATCGGCCTCCATCAGGATCTGCAGGACCGTCTCGGCCAGGCTGCGCAGGAAGTTGCCGTCGTCAGCCTTCTGAAAAGCCTCGATCAGTGCCACTCTGTCGTCGGTCATCGGGTGCTCCCGGTTCGGGTTGAAGTCCGCAAACTCCACCTTAGCCGCATGGCCCGATGGCCACCCCAATCCCCGCCAAAGCGGTCCTCGAATTTACACCTCGTCCGCGGACGCTACCTGCACTTCCGATAGGAAACCGCTCCGGGATCTCAGAGCGACCCGACGGACGGATCGGACGCGTTCTCGTGGAGGACAAGCCCTTCCACCTCGTCGACCGCCCGCTCCCAGGGCGCGTCGGCGAGTGCCTTACGGGTGTTCTCGTAACCAGCCTGCCGCCGCGCCGCGATGCCGTCGCGGCTGAAGTCGACGTCGCCCGTATGGTCCTGGCCCTCCACCGGCTGTGCGAGGAGCCGCACCACATGCATGCGCGTCAGGCATCCGAAGCTCTCAAGCTCCCGCACCTCCGGCGTTTGTCGCTCCTCCTCCGGCAGGCGCCTGGCGAGCTCCGCGACGACGTGGCGGAGCCGGTGCAACTGCTTCTGCCGAGTGATGTGGGTATGGGCGCGGCTCGCGTATTGCAGGTCCTTTTGGCGGCCCATCACCTCCCAGATACTGGTTGGCTCCGCTCCCTCCGGATTCCAGATATGGATCGCGAACACCAGGGAGTTCCGGCGCGGGTTGTCGTCGAACACCGCCTCGACAGGCGTGTTCGAGAGGATACCTCCGTCCCAGTAAAGCTGGCCGTCGATGCGGACCGCCGGGAAGGCTGGAGGCAGCGCTCCGGAGGCCATGACATGGCGTAGGTCAAGACGCATGTCCCGGCTGTCGAAGTAACGCATCTGCCCGGTGCCCACGTTCGCCGCCCCCACCGTGAGGCGGCAGCCGCCGTGGTTCAGCGTCGGTTGGTCGACGAGATCCCGCAGCGTCGCCTCAAGCGGGCGGGTCGAGTAGTAGCCCGCCTGCTCGGCACCAAGCGGCACATGCGGCCCGGCAAAGGCAAACGGGTTGGGAGTGAAGAACGGTTCGATCCCTTGCGTGATCGTCAGCCAGTTGGCGGCGTAGGTGCCGAACACCGGCAGCGCCGACAAAGTCCGATGCAGCGGACCATGCTCGACCCGGCTCCAGAACGCATCGAGACGTTCGAGGCGGCGCTCCAGGGGATTTCCCGCGATCAGGCTGGCGTTGATGGCACCGATGGAGGTGCCGATGACCCAATCGGGCTCGATCCCGGCCTCGTGCAGGGCCTGGTAGACGCCGACCTGGTAGGCGCCGAGAGCCCCGCCTCCCTGTAACACCAGCACGATCTGCCCGAATCGCCTGCGCAGGCCATGGGCGAGCGACTCGGGTTCGGGTGCCGTTGGCGCGGAAGACGAGTTCGTGGGAGGTTGAGGTGGGACCGTATCGAGCATGGCATCCTCCATCGCGGTCCGGGCTCGATCCGCCGGGCTTCGGATTTATGTCACACCTCGGGCCGAACTCGGCTCGCGCAGGCCCAATGTCAGGGCCGCCGCCAGGGCGAGCGAGGCCGCCACGCCGAGGACGCAGGCGCCCCAGCCCCAGCGCTCGAACACCTGTCCAAGGACGGCCGTGCCAGCGAGGCCGCCGAGATAGTAGAAAAAGAGGTACAACCCGCTCGCCGACGTCCGCTCTCCCGTTGCGGACCGGCCGACGACGCTCGTGGCGATGGCTTGCGCCAGGAAGGTGCCGACCCCGACGAGGACGAGACCGGCCAGGACGAGCGGGAGGGCCATGGACGTCAGCAGCGGCAGGCCGAGCCCGGCAATCAGCAGGCCCACGGCCAAGCCGCGTCGGAGCCCGAGCCGAGCGCTCACGCGTCCGGCCAGCGGCGTGATCACCAACGAGGGCAGAAAGACGAAGTAGACGAAGCCCAGCATCATCGGTCCGACCAGGAAGGGCGAGCCGATCAGGACGAAATTCACGAAGGTGAACGTTCCCAGGAAGGCGAACAGGATGCAGAAGCCGATGCCGAAGGCGGCCAGTAGCGTCGGGTTGGCGAAGTGTTCAGCCCAGACGGCGAACGGCGAGGTTTGCCCGTGCCGGCCCATGTCTGCGCTCGGTTTGGGCGGGGGGGCTCTCAGCACGAGCACGGCGAGGCCGGCGCCGGCGAGGTTCAGCAGCGCGAAGGCGATGAAGTTCGAGACCAGCCCGAGGTGGTCGACGAGGGCGGCGGCGACGAGCCGGCCGACAAGGTTGCTGGCAACGTTCCCGGTCACGTATGCCGCGAAGGCACCGGCCGCGGCCGACGCGGAGCAAGCCTCGCCCAGGTAGGCGAGGGTCAGCGTGAAGGCCGCCGCCATGCAGATGCCCTGCAGCACCCGGAGCGCGGCAAAGGTCATGAGGTCCGGCAGGGTACCGAGCAGCGCTGTCGGGATGGCGAGAAGCAACAGGCTGACGACCACGCCGCGGCGTCTGTCGATACGCCGACCGAGCAGGGCTACTCCGAGACCGCCGAGGGCCATGCCGAGCGTGGTCGCGTTGACGGCGAAGCTGATCGTGGCGGCGCTCACCCCGTAGGCCTGGGCGAGGGACGGCAGGATGGCCTGGGTTGCGAACAGGTCCACCACGGTCAGGAATGCCATCAGGCCGATGACCAGGTTGCGGACGAGGTCACCCGCGTAGCTGCCCTCGCGCAGCGTAGGCCCGTTCAGGCCGACCGTACCGGGATGGGTCATGGCCCGCCTCCTTGCCTTCTCGCGGCCTCACATCTCGTGAGGATCGCCCTTCACGTGGAAGAGGTCGGCCGACAGAAGGACGGCGGTCGTGCTGCCGGTGTTCTTCCACCAATGCGCGGTGGCGTGCGTCTCCGTCGTCGCCTCGCCGGCCTTGTGGGTGATCGGCACCGCGCACGTGCTCGCGTATTCGACCACCTCGCCTGCGACGACGTATATGATGGCCGGGCGGTCGCCGTGGCTGTGCCAGGGGACGATGCCGCCTGGCTCGATCACCAGCCGCCGCAACCGGAACTGCCGGTCCTTTATGCCAACCGGCTCCTTCACGAGGTCGGTCGAGGCGATCACGGTGTCGGTCACGCCCTTGGCCAAGGCCTTGCTCTCGGCCTGCCCATTGCCGCTCGCGGCCACCTTGTCCGCCGGGCAGGAACCAGCCTGTGCCGTGCTGGCGCCGAGCGCGATGGCCGCAATCGTGATGAGTGAGCTTCGCAGGTTGCATCTGACCGCATTGCGGATCTTCGGGATCGTGGCCATCGCTGCCCTCCTGGATGGACGTCGGAACCATCCCGGTCGGGATGCGCCTGGATCATCCGAGGGTAGCGGCCGCGGCAGAAATGCCGTTACGGCGTAGGGACGATGCCTTGCGGTTATCGGCTCGGCGCCCGCCTCACGCGGATACCAGCGGCTCAGGAGTAACCTCCTCGCCCAGATCGAACCGGCTGGGAGGCCAGCGATATCGGCCGAGCGCCGCCACGAGCGCCGCGAGTGGCGATGACCAGCGCCGGCCCGCAACCGTGACGAGACAGACCTGCCGGGACACGACCGGGTCCATCACCGGCAGCAAGGCGATGCCCGGCAGGGTGACGGAGAACTCGGGCAAGAAGCAGACTCCCATCCCGGCCGCCACCATGCTCTGGATCCAGTCCTCACGCTCACTGCGATGGGACCGAAGAATTCCGGTGCCTTGCTCGCGCAGGAGTTCGGCGAGCCGGTCGCGGTACTCGCAGTTGATCCGCTGCAGATAGATCTGACCTTCCATGTCGCTCATCGAGATCGCGTTACGGCGGGCGAATTCGTGGAGCAACCCGCAGGCGACCGTGAAGCGCTCCTCGTAGATCGGGCTCGCTCGCAGATTGTCGCAGAACCCGTCCGGTTGCGCCATGATCGCCACGTCGAGCTCGCCCGCGAGCAGCATCTCCGACAGGCGGGCCGGTACGCCCTCGATCAAGGTCAACTCGATGCCCGGATGAGCCACCCGAAAGTGGTTCAGGAAGCCGACGAAGCGCATCGGCCCGATGGTGCACATCACGCCGAGCGTGAGCTGCGCCCCTTCCAGGCGCAGGAAGCGAGAGGCGGCCCGCTTGGCGCGCTCGCGTCCCGCGTTCATCTCGCTGAACTCCGGCTCAAGCAGACGTCCAAGATCGGTCAGGTGCACGTGACCGCGCTCGCGCGAGAACAGCAACCCACCGAGTTCGTCCTCCAGCTTCTGGATCGCCCGGGTCAGCGCGGGTTGCGTCACGCTGCAGCGCTCGGCCGCCTTGGTGAAGTTGCCTAACTCGCTGACCGCGAGAAAGTAACGGATCTCGTGGATCTCCATCGCCGCCTCCTACCCCCCGTTGCTTTTCAACTCGCCCTCGACACCGGCGATTGCGAATAATGAAAACGCA
>NZ_AP014811.1 GCF_002355515.1 Methylorubrum populi
GAAGCCGTCCGCGCAACAAAAAACCCCGCGCCGATGAAGGCACGGGGTAAGAGAGAACTGGGTATGCTCCTTGGGAGGAGTGATGCGCACGGTGCATAATGAATGCCAAGCTGCAACAGGCTCAGGTCTCATTTCCTAGCGTAATTCCAAAATAGTGTGCGCCACCACACCTGCGTGAAAAGAATTTTAAGCTGGCAAAGTATACTAGACGCGGAAGAACATGCGCCTATGACAGGGGCATGACGCCCGTGAGCCGCTGCCTTCACAAGGTTGATCATCTCTCCGCCGTGCCGGACAGCACCGTCGCGGAGCGCATCAACGCCGCACTTGATGAGTTGGAAGGGGCCTACCGCAAACCCTGCGAGCGCATCGTGGCGCTGGAAATGGTTCTGCACGAGGTCCGTCAGAACCGAAGGATCGGCGGCACGCCCTTCGCCCGCTTTGTCCATGTGAGCGTCGAGCGTCGTCAGGAGAAGCTGTCGCGCTGCGCCTGACGACGCTCGCAAGCTATCAGTGGGCGGGCTGCTCCGCTGCCCCTGCCTTCCGGTCCTTCTTTTTCTTGCGCAGTTTGGTGGCCTTCACCGGCTCGTCATCGTCTGGCGCACGCTCAGTGATGGCAAAGCCGTGCAGGTCCCGAAGGTGCTCGGAGGCATCGCCATGGCTCTCAGTCAGCGCGTAGAAGGCCGCGCGGACGACTTCCTTCTTGGTCGCCTCCGGGTGCTGCTCGCGGACAGCGGCGAGGAGCGCCTTGGGTTTCATGCCGCTGGCGGCGACGCCGCGCAGGGTGTTCGCGAGTTCTTCAATCGAGGCCATATCGCACCTGTTGCCCCTTGTGCCGATCCGCGGGGTTGGTCTTCGATGGCCCTCTGTAGCATGACAAACAAATGACGGTCTGCCCCTGCGGATTGTGGCGGGAGAGGCACGCTCTTGTGTGGTCTGTTCCTCTATGAGGGCGCCAGTTCCTTTGTGAGACCGGGAACCTACTTGCGGCGCGTTGCGGCCTCTGCCGCACGCGTCGTTTTCATACGCCAAGCCTCTCCGTACCCGCCCTTTCCGGGACTGCGAGCGGTCAGCAGTCAAGGTTCTTGAGCGGGTCGGGCTTCTGTCCGTCCGGCAGGATCTCTTTGATGTGCCGGTGCACCAGCTCGGCCGAGAAGGGCTTGCCGATGAAGCGGGCCCCCTCCGGCATGTCGTCGGGCCCCGGCTTGACGTTGCCGGAGGCAATATGATCCGCCCCCACTGAAGTGGTCCGCCCTGAGGTATGGCTTTTGAGCCAGATGAGGACGGACAGATGGGAACGAAGCGGCACAAGCCGGAAGACGTGGTCGCCAAGCTGCGGCAGGTGGATGTTCTGGTCTCGCAGGGCCAGAGCGTGGCGGAGGCGATCCGGGCCATCGGCGTGACGGAAGTGACCTACTATCGCTGGCGCAAGGAGTACGGCGGCCTGAAGAGCGATCAGGTTCGACGGATGAAGGACTTGGAGGTTGAGAACCAGCGGCTGCGCAAGGCGATTGCGGATCTCACCCTCGACAAGCTGATCCTGCAGGAGGCCGCTCGGGGAAACTGACCAGCCCCGCGCGCCGACGCGCCTGCATCGCGCATGTCATGAACGTCCTAGTGGCCTGAGTTGGAAGTTTCCTTGCGGTTTTGGCGCGCGAGCACCATGTGGCGGCCTTCTACGAGGAGGTCGCTACGATGGCCCGTGGTCCCAAGCCAGCGCACCTTGATCTGACCGGGGATGAGCGCACGCGGCTGCAAGGCCTGGTGCGCCGTCGCAATGTCGGCCAGGCTCTCGCCCAGCGTGCGCGCATCGTGCTGGCCTGCGCTGAGCCGGGTTCGACCAACAGCGGCATCGCTCGTGCGCTCGGCGTCAGCCGCATGAGCGTCACGACATGGCGCGCCCGTTTCCTGGCGCACCGCCTCGACGGTCTCGTCGACCTGCCCCGGTCCGGCGCTCCGCGCCAGGTCGCGGATACCGAGATCGAACAGATGATCACGCGCACCCTGGAGAGCCAGCCGGAGAACGCCACCCACTGGTCGACACGCGCCATGGCCCGGCGGGTCGGCATGAGCCAGACCATGGTCTCGCGGATCTGGCGTGCCTTCGGGCTGCAGCCGCACAAGATCGAGGCCTTCAAACTGTCGACCGACCCGGCTTTCGTCGACAAGGTCCGGGATGTCGTCGGCCTCTACATGGCCCCACCGCACCGCGCCGTGGTGCTGTGTGTCGATGAGAAGCCGCAGATCCAGGCGCTGACCGGCACCGCGCCGGTGATGCCGATGCGCCCCGGCCAGCCCGAGCGCCAGACCCACGACTACCGACGGGCTGGTACGACCGACCTGTTCGCGGCGCTCGACGTACAGGCCGGTCGCGTCATCGGCCATTGCGCACGGCGTCATCGCTCCATCGAGTTCCGCGCCTTTCTCGATCAGGTCGAGGCCGATGTGCCGAAGGATCTCGATGTGCACCTGGTTCTCGACAACGCGGCCACACACAAGACCAAGCTCATCCACGACTGGCTGCTGAAGCGTCCGCGCTGGCACCTGCACTTCACGCCGACCTCGGCCTCTTGGCTCAACCTCGTCGAGGGCTGGTTCGCGCTGCTGACGCGGCGCCAGCTTCAACGCGGCGTGTTCGAGACCACGGGCGATCTTGAAGCCGCCATCCACGCCTACATCGACCAGACCAACGCCGAGCCGAAGCCGTTCGTCTGGACCAAGTCAGCCGACGCCATCCTCGCCAGCATCAAACGCTTCTGCCAACGAACTTCCAACTCAGACCACTAGTGGCCTGAGTTGGAAGTTTCCTTGCGGTTTTGGCGCGCGAGCACCATGTGGCGGCCTTCTACGAGGAGGTCGCTACGATGGCCCGTGGTCCCAAGCCAGCGCACCTTGATCTGACCGGGGATGAGCGCACGCGGCTGCAAGGCCTGGTGCGCCGTCGCAATGTCGGCCAGGCTCTCGCCCAGCGTGCGCGCATCGTGCTGGCCTGCGCTGAGCCGGGTTCGACCAACAGCGGCATCGCTCGTGCGCTCGGCGTCAGCCGCATGAGCGTCACGACATGGCGCGCCCGTTTCCTGGCGCACCGCCTCGACGGTCTCGTCGACCTGCCCCGGTCCGGCGCTCCGCGCCAGGTCGCGGATACCGAGATCGAACAGATGATCACGCGCACCCTGGAGAGCCAGCCGGAGAACGCCACCCACTGGTCGACACGCGCCATGGCCCGGCGGGTCGGCATGAGCCAGACCATGGTCTCGCGGATCTGGCGTGCCTTCGGGCTGCAGCCGCACAAGATCGAGGCCTTCAAACTGTCGACCGACCCGGCTTTCGTCGACAAGGTCCGGGATGTCGTCGGCCTCTACATGGCCCCACCGCACCGCGCCGTGGTGCTGTGTGTCGATGAGAAGCCGCAGATCCAGGCGCTGACCGGCACCGCGCCGGTGATGCCGATGCGCCCCGGCCAGCCCGAGCGCCAGACCCACGACTACCGACGGGCTGGTACGACCGACCTGTTCGCGGCGCTCGACGTACAGGCCGGTCGCGTCATCGGCCATTGCGCACGGCGTCATCGCTCCATCGAGTTCCGCGCCTTTCTCGATCAGGTCGAGGCCGATGTGCCGAAGGATCTCGATGTGCACCTGGTTCTCGACAACGCGGCCACACACAAGACCAAGCTCATCCACGACTGGCTGCTGAAGCGTCCGCGCTGGCACCTGCACTTCACGCCGACCTCGGCCTCTTGGCTCAACCTCGTCGAGGGCTGGTTCGCGCTGCTGACGCGGCGCCAGCTTCAACGCGGCGTGTTCGAGACCACGGGCGATCTTGAAGCCGCCATCCACGCCTACATCGACCAGACCAACGCCGAGCCGAAGCCGTTCGTCTGGACCAAGTCAGCCGACGCCATCCTCGCCAGCATCAAACGCTTCTGCCAACGAACTTCCAACTCAGACCACTAGACGTCTCCGAGCGCCGCGCCTGTCGGGCGCTCGGGCAGCATCGCTCGACGCAGCGCAAGGTGCCGCGGGGAAGAGAGGATGAGGCCGCGCTGACAGCCGACCTCGTGGAACTGGCTCGCCAGTACGGGCGCTACGGCTACCGGAAGATCGGTGCATTGCTGAAGGCGGCGGGCTGGTTCGTCAACGACAAGCGGGTCGAACGGATCTGGCGGCGCGAGGGGCTGAAGGTCCCGTCTCGGCAGCCCAAGCGCGGCCGCATCTGGGACGGGGATGGTTCCTGCCTGCGATTGCAGGCGGAGCGTCGCGATCACGTCTGGTCCTACGACTTTGTCGAAGCCCGCACGCACGAGGGCCGCAAGTTCCGGATGCTGAACGTGGTCGATGAGTTCACGCGGGAGTGCCTGGCGATCCGCGTCGCACGCAAGCTGAAGGCGGCGGACGTGATCGACGTGCTGTCCGACCTGTTCATCCTGCGCGGCGTGCCCGGCCATATTCGCTACGGTCCGGAGTTCATCGCCAAGTCCGTGCAGGCCTGGATCACCGGTGTCGGCGCCAGAACAGCCTACATCGCACCCGGCTCGCCATGGGAGAACGGTTACGTCGAGAGCTTCAACGCACGACTACGGGACGAGCTTTTGAACGGTGAGATCTTCTACACGCTCAAGGAGGCGCAGATCGTGATCGAGAGTTGGCGTCTACACTACAACAGCGTGCGCCCGCACGCCTCGCTCGGCTACCGACCACCGGCCCCGGAGGTGTTCGTGCCGGCCTTCACCGCTTGGCCGGCTGCGCTCACCCGGTCGGCTCCGCCGGCCAAGCGACCCGTGGAGCAAAGGCCGACCCTGCACTAACTTAGAACTTGGACCACCGCGTGGGGGCCGATCAGCCTTCTCTTGGAAGACAAACGGCATTGTAGCAGACTTCATCCTGCCAGGAGATGAAGCACATGCGCTCCGCGTGTCGTTCGATCGGCCCTGCATCGTTCGTCTATTAGATGAAATGTCCTTGAGTACTGAGGACGACGACGCACCAAGCGAAGGTTTGATACCCGAGAACTTTGCTTACCGAGTGGAGGGTGCACAGTTCGCCCGTATTCAATCGGATGCATGGAAGGAAATCTACAAGCCGGTCTCGCACTATCTGTTTGTGACGGGCTGGGGATGTATGGACGTTTTAAGCGGCGGTGTGCCCGTGTTTTTGCTGGTAGACCGGCCGGGCTAAACATCCGCAGTGGGTCGGTTGCAGCTGCACCCCGATGCAAGGAAAACCGTCCTTCTTCTCACATGCATGATCGCACAACCAGAAGACCGCTCGGGGTTGGAAGCAGTCATCGCAATAAAGTTACGGTAAGTTCGGGCTATAAGGCGCTGATGCAGCTTGTCTCAAACCTCCCGCCCAGGTCTGCCGCTTTGATGCTGGCCTGTCTGAGCCTTCTAGCAACGGTGGTCCATTCCTCTGCATTGGATACGGCGACACCCTACCGTGCCAAGCGCCTGTTCTACGGATGCTGGACGCGAACCACCACGTATCCCAAGCGCACGCGTTGGCCGACCTCAACCTCGACGTGGTGCTTCGAACGTGGCCGGATGCTCGGCGGCCTGTCGTTCGATGCAGGTGATGGTTGGGATTACTGCGAACGCTGGCATGTGCGTGGACAGCGCCTCGCGGCTCCCAGTGCATATGACGACGAGAGGGAATGTACCTACGCTTTCTCGGGGGATCGACGGACGCTGATCCTCAAAGATTGCACTGGGGCTGGGGATTGGCAGCGAGATGACGCCAGCACCGAGACCAACAGAGGTTCATGGAAATGCCGAATGCAGGGGCGCCCTGAGGCCAACGAGCAGCCGTAGCGCGCGATCGCCTCACGACCGCTATGGGTCCAGGCCGTGTCAAAACTCTGGGATTGGGACTTTGCGGTCGGGTGACGTCCCGGTCTCTTGAGAATGGGCTGTTCATCGCGTCGAACGGGTTTTTGCGGTCGGGAGACGACCAGTTTTTGATTGAAAGCGCCTCCTGGACGGTTTCCCGGCCTCTTCGGCGAGCGATCCATGCTCCCGCTCAGGTGGGGATCGCCGCCAGGAGCTTCCGGCTTCCCAGGATGTTGAGAACCCGCGTCAGATTGTAGGCGAGGACATGGAGCGCCATCTCGGTCGAGACGCGCGGCAGGGTCTTGGTGAGGAAGTGCGTGGCCCCCATCCGCGCCTTCAGCGTACCGAAAGGATGCTCGACCGTCTCACGCCGGACCCGCATGGCCAGCGGATCGGCGTCCAATCGGCGCTGCACCGTCTCCAGCACATCCTCGTGCTCCCAACGTGTCACCCGGCGCTCCTTGCCCGTCGTGCATTCCGCCTTCATCGGGCAGGCCGAGCACACGTTCGTCCAGTACCGATGCAGCGTCAGGCCGTTCTCCACCGTGGTGCATCGGTGGGGCAGCGTCTCGCCCGCCGGGCACAGGTAGGCATTCTCCTGAGGGCGATAGAGAAAATCCTCCTTGCCGAAGCGGCCGGCGGCCTTGGCGCCCGAGGTCATCGGCCGGGGCAGCGTGACCGAGATGCCGGCGCGTTCGCAAGCCAGAATCTGTTCACCGGAATAATAGCCCCGGTCGGCCACCGCATCGAGCGTGTCCGTCTCCAGAGCCTGCTTGGCCCGTACTGCCATACCACGGAGCTGCGCCCGGTCCGAGCCGGCATTGGTCACCGCGTGCGCCACGATCAGATGATGCTCGGTCTCGACCGCCACCTGGACGTTGTAGCCCACCACGCCCGACCCGCGCCCGCTGGTTGCCATCGATCGCGCGTCGGGATCGGTCAGCGAGATCTGCCGGTCGGGCGCCGCCTTCATCTGCTCCTCCAGGCCGGCCAACCGCTCCATCTCCTGCCCGAGGCGGGCGATCTTCTCCTTCAGCCGCACCACCTTGGCGGCCAGTTCGGGTGTGGGATCCTGACGATCGGCCGTGTCGAGCTGCGAGAGGTAGCGCGACACGCTCTCCTCGATCTGCTGGCGGCGCCGGTCGAGCTTGCCTTGCGTGAAGTTGCGGTCGCGGTTGTTGACCGCCTTGAACTTCGAGCCGTCGATCGCGACGCGTGTGCCGGTCAGCAGGCCCATCTCGCGGCACAAACCGACGAAGCGGGCACAGACGCGCCCGATGGCCGGTCCGTTCTGACGGCGGAACTCAGCAATGGTCTTGTGATCGGGCGACAGCTGACCCGTCAGCCACATGACCTCGACGTTGCGGCCCGCTTCACGCTCCAGACGCCGGCTCGACGGGACCCGGTTGAGGTATCCGTAGACGTAGAGCTTCAGGAGAGCGGCCGGATGGTAGCCCGGTCGCCCCGTCCGTGCCGCATCGACGCCCGCGAAGCCGAGCGCCCCAAGATCCAGCGCATCCACGAAGGCATCGACCACGCGGACCGGATTGTCCTCGGCGATCCAGTCTTCAAGACACGGCGGAAACAGCGTCGTCTGATCACGCTCGGCACCGACAACAAACCGTCCCATGCCAGCCTCCGGTCGACCCGGAGAAAGATACCATCATGGGAGTTTTGACACAGCCAGGGTCGATAGCAGCGGCCCCCGGCTGTAAGGAAAACGGTCGTTTTTCTCACATGCATGATCACACCTGAGACCCGGAACCCACTCACGGCGCGTCGTGGCCTCTGCCGCACGCGCCGTTTTCATGTCTCAGGCGCAGCCGCCGGACGCTCTTTCTAAGCTGATGTCGGCTGCCACGACCCCGCTCCGATCGATTACCGCTTCACGAAGCCGATGTCGGCGGCCACAGCCTTGAGCCGGTCCGGTTCCCGCTCTCTCCGTTCGCTGTAGCGGTCGACGAGGTAGTCGGCCCGCTCGCGGGTCAGCAGCGTGAACTTCATCAGCTCCTCGCACACGTCCACCACGCGCTCGTAGAGCGGCCCCGGCTTCATCCGGCCGGCGTCGTCAAACTCCTTGTAGGCCATCGGCACCGACGACTGGTTCGGGATCGCGATCATCCGCATCCAGCGGCCGAGCACGCGAAGGGCGTTCACCGCGTTGAAGCTCTGCGAGCCGCCGGACACCTGCATCACAGCCAAGGTGCGGCCCTGGGTCGGGCGCACGCTGCCCTCAGACAGCGGCAGCCAGTCGATCTGGCTCTTCATCACGCCAGTGAGGTTGCCGTGCCGCTCCGGCGAGACCCAGACCTGGCCTTCGGACCAGATCGAAAGCTGCCGCAGTTCCTGCACCTTCGGATGGTCCGCCGTCGTGTCGTCGGGCAGCGGTAGGCCGTGGGCGTCATAGATGCGCACCTCGCCGCCCATGGCTTCCAGCAGGCGGGCGGCCTCGTAGGCGAGAAAGCGGCTGAACGAACGCTCGCGCAAGCTGCCGTAGAGGATCAGGAAGCGGGGCGCGTGGGTGAACGGCTGCGCCGGGTGCAGCCGTTCCGCTGTTGGCACCTCGAAATGCGTCTCTGAGAGGTTCGGCATTCCATCGTTGAACGGCTGCTGGGGCTTGTCCAAGGCAGAGCTTTCATCTACTTTTCAATAATAATTGAGATACTGAATCAATGATGGACAGCCCGCAAGCCGTGGCGGCGTTCGCCGCCCTCGGACAGGAATACCGCCTGAGCATCGTGCGCGCCCTCGTCACCGCCGGGCCGGACGGCCTGGCGGCCGGCGTGCTGGCCGGCGAGGTCGGCGTGTCCAGCACCAACCTATCCTTCCACGTCAAGGAACTGAGCCGTGCCGGGCTGATCCAGTCCCGGCGGGACGGGCGCTCGATCATCTACAGTGCGACTTATCCGGCGCTGTCCGACCTGATCGCCTTCCTGATGCGCGACTGCTGCCAGGGACGGCCGGAGGTCTGCACCCCGGCGGTGGAAGCCCTGGTGGCCTGCTGCACCCCCACCGGAGACGTCGCCCATGCCTGATCGCGTCTACAACGTGCTGTTTCTGTGCACCGGCAACTCGGCCCGCTCGATCCTGGCCGAGGCCATGCTGAACAAGGACGGGCAGGGGCGCTTCCGGGCGTTCTCCGCCGGCAGCCAGCCCAAGGGGCAGCCGCACCCGCTGGCGCTGCAAACCCTGCAGGAAACCGACTACCCCACCGACGGCCTGCGCTCGAAGAGCTGGGACGAGTTCGCCGCGCCGGGGGCGCCGCAGCTCGATTTCGTGTTCACCGTCTGTGACAACGCGGCCGGCGAGGCATGCCCCTTGTGGCCGGGCCAGCCGGTGACGGCGCATTGGGGCATCGAGGACCCGGCCGCCGCCGAGGGCTCGGAGATCGAGCGCAAGCGGGCCTTTGTGACCGCGCAGCGCTATCTCAAGAACCGTATCGCGGCCTTCGTTGCCTTGCCGCTCGGCAGCCTCGACCAGGTGGCGCTGTCGTCCAAGGTCCGCGAGATCGGCCAGCAGGCCGGCGCCACCTCGCCCCGGCCGGAGGTCGCATGATGGACGTGGTGATCTACCACAACCCGGCCTGCGGCACGTCGCGCAACACGCTGGCGATGATCCGTAACGCCGGCATCGAGCCGCACGTGATCGAGTACCTGAAAACCCCGCCCACGCGGGCGCTGCTGGTGCAGCTCCTCGCCCGCGCCGGTCTGGCGGTGCGCGATGTGCTCCGGGAAAAGGGCACGCCCTACGCGGAGCTGGGTCTGGGCGATCCGGCGCTGACCGATGACCAGCTGCTCGACGCGATCGAGGCGCATCCGATCCTGCTCAACCGCCCGCTGGTGGTCACGCCCAAGGGCGTCGCACTGTGCCGGCCGTCCGAGGCCGTGCTGGATCTCCTGCCGGCGCAACAGGGCGAGTTCGTGAAGGAGGACGGCGAGCGGGTCGTGGACGAGCACGGCCGACGCGTGGCCACCGCCTGAGCCTCAATCCAACCGATAAAAAGAAACGATCCCGATGCTCGCGCTTGCCATTTTCCTCGTCACCCTCGTTCTCGTCATCTGGCAGCCCAAGGGTCTCGGGATCGGGTGGAGCGCCCTGGCCGGCGCGGCCGTCGCCCTCGCCACGGGGGTGATCCATCCCGGCGATATTCCGGTGGTCTGGCATATCGTCTGGGACGCCACGTTCACGTTCGTGGCGCTGATCATCATCTCGCTGCTGCTCGATGAGGCCGGGTTCTTCCACTGGGCGGCCCTGCACATCGCCCGCTGGGGCGGCGGCCGGGGCCGGCTGCTCTTTCCGCTGGTGATCCTGCTTGGGGCCGCCATCGCGGCGGTGTTCGCCAACGACGGCGCGGCGCTGCTGCTGACCCCCATCGTCCTGGCGATCCTGCTGCGCCTCAAGTTCCCCCCGGCGGCAGCGCTGGCGTTCATCGTCGCCTGCGGGTTCGTGGCCGACTCGACCTCCCTGCCGCTGGTGATCTCCAACCTCGTGAACATCGTCTCGGCCAACTACTTCGACGTGACGTTCGGGCGCTACGCCGCCGTGATGGTGCCGGTGAACCTGGTCTCGCTCCTCGCCACGCTGGTGGTGCTGTGGGCGTATTTCCGGCACGACGTGCCGGCGACCTACCCGGTCGGCGAGCTGGAACCGCCTCGAGACGCGATCCGCGATCCGGTGGTGTTCAAGGCGGCCTTTCCGCTGCTCGGCGTGCTGCTGCTCGCCTACTTCATCACCGCGCCGTTCGGCGTGCCGGTCTCGGTCGTCACCTGTGCCGGCGCGGCGGTGCTGCTCGGCCTGGCGCTGCGCGGGCGGGTCATTCCGATCCGCAAGGTGCTGACCGGCGCGCCCTGGCAGATCGTGCTGTTCAGCCTCGGCATGTACCTCGTGGTCTACGGGCTCAGGAACGCCGGCCTGACCGACGAGCTGGCCAAGGGCCTGGTCTGGTTGGGCGGGCAGGGGCCGTGGGTTGCCACTGTCGGCACCGGTTTTGCGGCGGCCATCCTGTCCTCGGTGATGAACAACATGCCGAGCGTGCTGATCGGAGCGCTGTCGATCCAGCAGGCCCCGGATCTCACACCTTTGACCCGCGAGCTAATGGTCTACGCCAACGTGATCGGCTGCGATCTCGGCCCGAAGTTCACGCCGATCGGCAGCCTGGCGACCCTGCTCTGGCTGCACGTGCTGGCCAGCAAGGGCCAGCGCATCACGTGGGGCCAGTACATGAAGGTCGGCCTGGTCATCACGCCGCCGGTGCTGCTGGTCTCGCTGCTGGCGCTGGCGGCCTGGCTGCCCGTGCTCGGGACGCAGTAGCCTGGTGGGCCGGGACAGGCTCTGGCCGGTGTCTCGGCCCTAGGCGTGGTGCAGATCCTTGCCTGGGGCTCCTCGTTCTACCTGCTCGGCGTCCTCGCCGCGCCGATCGCACGGGAAGGCTTGACCCAGGGTCAAAGCTGCCTCCACAGCCGTCATCGTACCGCCTCGATCGCCTCCCGGGCGTCGCGATGATCCTCTGTTGACGCCTCAGGTGTCTCCTGCTTGGCCGAAGCATGCGGAGCCCGGCACAGCTCAACCCAGATCGGGAAATGGTCGGATCCCACGTCGCCCAGGCGCTCCATGCCGCTGAGCAGGAAATGCTCGCTGTAGAACACGTGGTCGAGGGGCCAGCGCGCGAACGGATACCGAGCGTGGAAGGTGGAGAACAGACCCCGTCCCTGACGGGGGTCGAGCAATCCGCTGATGTTCTGGAAGAGCGCGTTGGTACGCGACCAAGCCACGTCGTTCAGGTCGCCCGCTACGATCGTCGGCCCCCTCGTCTCGGCGACCTCGCGCGCAACCATCACCAGTTCGGCGTCCCGCGGCGCGCTGCTGTGCCCGGGGTGGGGAGGACGTGGATGCAATCCGTGGAAGGTTACGTGCTCGCCATCAGGCAGGACGATCGCCGTGCGGAGCGAGGGGACATCCTCCTGCAGCAGGTGCCGGACCGTGGCATCGCGGAGCGGGAAGCGTGAGTAGAACAGGAGGCCGTAGGTATTGTCCTGCGGCTGCTCGACCCGTTCGGGGTATCGGTCCCGCATGGGAGCCATCGCCTCTCGCCAGCTCTCGTCCGTCTCCAGCAACAGAACGAGGTCGGGTGACCTCGAAGCGACGAGGTTCAGGGCTGCGCCGTAGTCTCGGTTCGACTGGAGTACGTTGAGGACAAGAAGGCTCATCCGTTCGCCGGGATCGCACGTTCGCGCAGCCTTCGCCTGAGTAGCCCAGATCGGGGTGAACGGCAGGATATGGCTCGCCTGCAAAACAAGGGCCCCTACCATCACTAAGGCTAGGATCAGCACGCCTGCGTCACGTTCGAGCGACAGGAGCCCGACGATACAGGCGAGCAGCGCGATCGCGAACTGGAACGTAATTACCCAGGGGGTGGGCTCGGTCGCGGCGTGACGCCGGCGAAGCTCCGACCCGGGGCGCCGCGGCGCCTCTTGCCTGTATCTGATTTCGCTGATTCCCTCGTGAGATGAGTGTCCGCCGTCAGCACCCGTGAGACAGAGTGAGGCCCTTCACGAACGGAGGATGGCTGGTTCATCGTAGCCCCCCAGGAGCGAAGATGAAGCAGACATCCGGGCCGGCGCGGAAGCCGGCAGACGCGGTGATCAAGGACATCCGCCGCGCCACCCGCCGGCAGGTCTCGGCCGAGGAGAAGATCCGCATCGTGCTGGAGGGCCTGCGCGGCGAGGACAGCATCGCCGAGCTGTGCCGGCGCGCAGGCATCGCCACCTCGATGTACTACGGCTGGTCCAAGGAGTTCCTGGAGGCGGGCAAGAAGCGGCTGGCCGGCGACACGGCCCGCGCTGCCACCTCGGACGAGGTCAAGGACCTGCGCCGCGAGGCCAGCGCCCTCAAGGAGGTGGTGGCCGATCTCACGCTGGAGAACCGCCTGCTCAAAAAAAGCATGAGCGGGGCTGGGGAAGACGAGGCATGAGGTACCCGGCCCCTGAGAAGCTGGAGATTATCCAGCTGGTTGAGCAGTCCCCCTTGCCGGTGCGCGCGACCCTGGAGAAACTCGGCATCCCGCGCGCCACCTTCTACCGCTGGTACGACCTCTACCAGCAAGGGGGACCCGAAGCGCTGGCTGACCGCCCCTCTCGGCCAAGCCGGGTCTGGAACCGCCTGCCCGCTGAGGTTCGCGAGCAGATCATCGCTCTGGCGTTGGACCAGCCGGAGCTGTCCCCGCGCGAGCTGGCGGTGCGCTTCACCGATGAGCGGCGCTACTTCGTCTCGGAAGCCACCGTCTACCGTCTGCTCAAGGCGCACGACCTGATCACCAGCCCGGCCTACATCGTTGTCAAAGCGGCCGACGAGTTCCAGGACAAGACCACGGCTCCCAACCAGCTCTGGCAGACGGACTTCACCTACCTGAAGGTAGTCGGCTGGGGCTGGTACTATCTCTCGACGGTGCTCGACGACTTCTCCCGCTTCATCGTGGCCTGGAAGCTGTGTGCCACGATGCAGGCCAGCGACGTCACCGCCACGCTCGAGATGGCGCTGCGCGCCGCCGGGCTCGATCAGGTGCAGGTGGTGCACCGGCCGCGGCTGCTGACCGACACCGGATCGAGCTACGTCGCTGGTGATCTGGCCGACTGGCTTGGCCGCCGCGGTATGACCCACATCCGCGGTGCGCCGCGCCATCCCCAAACCCAGGGCAAGATCGAGCGTTGGCATCAGACGCTGAAGAACCGCATCCTGCTCGACCACGCCTACCTGCCCGGCGAGTTGGAGGCGCGGGTCGCGGCCTTCGTCGAGCACTACAACCACGTCCGGGCTCACGAGAGCTTGGACAATCTCACCCCCGCCGACGTCTACTTCGGCCGGGACGAGGCCGTCCTGCGCGAGCGGGAGCGGATCAAGCGCCAGACCCTCACCGATCGTCGCTTGCGCCACCACGCGCAAGCTGCCTAACCTCTCAACCCAGGTGGACCAGAGCCTCCGTTCCTGAGGCCCGCAGCCTGTCTCAAATCATCTGACGACGGACAGTGTAGAAGATTTCTGAACGATACGACGATCCAAGGTCGTTGCCCTGGCGGTTCTTCGTCGTCGGGTCGTGGATCTGGAAGAAGTATTCGATCAGGTCTCGGTAGCTCGTATTTTCCGAATCGAAGAAGATCTCGATCGCCTCCGCGTGCCCTTCATGATTGCGATAAGTCGCGTTCGGCACGTCGCCGCCGGTGTATCCAACGCGCGTCTGCGTCACGCCCGGGAGCTTGCGGAAGAGGTCCTGCATGCCCCAGAAGCAGCCGCAGGCGAAGACGGCCTGTTCCGTCCCGCTCATTGCTCCGTCCCCCCGGCTTCGCCGCGGACCAGGGGCACGAGATCGCCGTAGCCTTGGGCCTCCATCTCCTCCAGCGGCACGAAGCGGAGCGAGGCGGAGTTGATGCAGTAGCGCATCCCGCCCTTGTCGCTCGGACCATCCGGGAACACGTGGCCCAGATGGCTGTCGCCGTGCTTGGAGCGGACCTCCACTCGGCGCATGCCGTGGCTGTCGTCGGACTTCTCAACCACGTGCTCGGCCATGATCGGCCTGGTGAAGCTTGGCCAGCCGCTGTGCGACTCGAATTTGTCGCTCGACGCAAAGAGCGGCTCACCGGACACCACGTCCACGTAGATACCGACGCGCTTCTCGTTCACGTATTCGCCGGTGAACGGCCGCTCGGTGCCGTCCTCCTGGGTGACCCGGTACTGTTCAGGGCTGAGTCGCCTCAAGGCTTCGTTGGATCTCTGATACTGCGTAGGCATCACTTCATGTCTCCGTCGTCAGAAAAACACTAACAAACGACTCCAGGCCGTCCGGAACGACTGCTCTCGATCGAGGTCGGACCGGTCGCGTTCAGGCCAGGTCGCCACGGCTAGAACGCGGAAGGCGCGCGAAAGGCGCCAGCCGATCGCGCCCGTCGCGTTTGGCGTCGAACCGCCGCGGAGCGCGCCGTCGTCAAGGTCCGGTCCGTCGACCTGCGCCGGAGTTCCAAGGCGCCGGTCCGGCCGGCTCACCCCCCAGGTCCACAGTCGATGCAGCGCGGGGGTGGTGCGGGCCCCATGCCGAGTTCGTAGTCGAGACTGCGCAGGGCCGAACGAACGCCTTCCTCCAATACGGGATGGTAGAAGGGCCGCTCGAGCATCTCGCCCACGGTCAGCTCCGATTGGCGCGCCCAGGCGAGCAGGTGCGCGAGGTGCTCGGCGCGCGGTCCGATCATCTCGGCGCCCAGAAACCGGCCAGTGTCGCACTCGCCGTAGACCCGCAGCAGTCCCTTGTTGACGCCCATGACGCGGGCCCGGCCCTGGTCGCTCCAGTTGACCGCGCCGGCGCGGAACTTGACGCCCTTGGCGACGAGGTCCGCATGACGTTCGCCGACCATCATCAGCTGCGGATTGCTGAACACCACCGAGAGGCCCGCACTCTTAGTGAAGCGCCGCACGTCGGGATAATGGGCCGCATTCCAGCCGGCGACGAAACCCTCGTCGGCGGCCTCGTGCAGCAGCGGCACGGTGCTTGTCGCATCCCCCGCGATGAAGATGGTCGACTGGCCGCAGCGCCCGCTCATGGGATCGTGGACCGGCACGCCGCGCGCGTCGAGCTCAAGCGAGGTGTTCTCGAGCGCCAGCCGGTCGACATTGGGCCGGCGCCCGGTCGCGACCACCCCCACGTTGAACGTCTCGGTCCGGCTCTCGCCGCCCGCTTTGTAGGCGACTTCGATGCCGGTCTCGGTGCGGCCGAGCCGCTCGAAATCGGCGTCGGCGTGGAACGGGAACTCGGCCTCGAAGATCCCGCGCGCCGCCGCGATCACCTCGGGATCGCTGAGCGGGCCCACTATGCCGCCCTTGCCGAACAGGGTGACGCGCACGCCGAGCCGATGCAGCGCTTGGCCGAGTTCCAGCCCGATCACCCCGCCGCCGAAGACCGCCGCCGATCCGGGCAGATCCTGCCACGAGAAGATGTCGTCGTTGGTCAGCAGCCGGTCGCCGAACGCCTCGAACGGCGGTGGGATGGCGGGTCGCGATCCGGTGGCTACGATCACTCGTTCGGCGGCCACCGTGCGGCCGTCGCTGAGCTTCAGCAGGTCGTCGGCGGCGAACTCGGCATATTCTCGGACGCGGTGGGCGTGGAACCAGTTCTCGACCGCGTCGACGACGAAGCCGACGAAGCGGTCGCGCTCGTCGCGCACGCGCTTCATTACCGCGCGCCCGTCGATCCGCGGTGCGCCGAAATGGATGCCGAAACGGTCGGCGTGCCGGCCGTGATGGGCGGCGTCGGCGGCGGCGATCAGCAGTTTGGACGGCATGCAGCCGACCCGCGCGCAGGTGGTGCCGTAGGGCCCGCCCTCGATGAGCAGCACCGAGTCGGTGATTCGCGACACCTCGCGATAGGCGCGCATGCCGGCGGTACCGGCGCCGATGATGGCCACGTCCACTTGGATATCGGGCATCATTCTCTCACTCGATTGCGGCAGCGCACGACGCAGGTTGGGTTCGAATCGTCATGGGGATGCCCACGCGCTTCTCCTGCGCCTAGGCGACGAACCGACGACGTGCGAAAAAACAAGCGTTGCCCAGCCGGAGGGGTTCCGCCCGCCGTCTGCATTTCGCAGACCATGGGCCGCATGCAGCGCGAGCGTGTAGCAGGCGGCCAGCAGAACTGGCGCCTTACGAGCCTCCTGCTCCATCTCGACGTTCCTACACTCGGTGACACGCTACGCAGCGCCCCCGTGCGGGAAGCGGCCCGCCGGACCGGCGAGGGTCTGACGGGCCATATTCTACGACGCTTCGGCGGCGGGAGGCGTCGCGACGAGGCGGTCAGGCCGCCAAAGGCAGGGCGGCCGGGAAGTCGACGTCCGTGCCGGCGAGGTGGTTAGCGTAGTTGGTCAGCAGGTTGACCACCACGTTGGCCAGCACCTCCAGGATCGGCTCGTCGTCCAGTCCGGCGGCGCGGGCGGCGGACAGATCAGCGTCCTCTGCCAGGCCGCGGCGCTTCACGACGTCGACTGCCAGCGCGGCCAGCGCGCCGGCGCGGTCGCCGCCGCCGACCCCGCGACGCGCCGCCGTTACGGCTTCCGCACTCACGCCCAGGCTCTTCGCGACCATGCTGTGGGCGGCGAGGCAGTAGCCGCATTCGTTGGCCTCGGCGACGGCGAGCGCGACCAGTTCCTGCTCCTGGCGGGTCAGACGCTTGGGCGCGACCGCCTCCGAAAGGGCGAGATGGGCGTTGAGCGCCACGGGCGAACGGGCGAGCGTCGCAATCACGTTGGGAACCTTGCCCATCTTCCTCTTGACGGCCGCGAGTTGCGGCGCGACGTCGGCGGACGGCTGCTGAGTGTCTATCGGTTGGATGCGGAGCATGTGAGTCTCCGGGATTTCCGAGCGAGCCTCCTGGAGTTGCCCCCAACAGACCGGACACGGGGCTGGTCGCATCTGAGCAGGGATGAACTCGCCGGGCGAGTGATCAGCCCCCACGGGGTGGCCCGAGTGGAATGTTAGCAGGATGCTGAAAAACCCCGTGGCATGCGGGACGGCGGCGTGATTCACTCCCGACGGAGCCGTTGTCGGGGGCGGGAATGCGGGGATCAGACACACGCTCTGGATCGCTGTTCTCCTACGTGGACCTGGAGACGCGCGTCAGAGCCAACCACCCGCTCCGCACCATCCGGCAGATCACCGATGACGCCCTGCAAGCCATCAGTGGTGTGTTCGCGCCGCTCTACTCGCGCGTCGGACGACCTTCGGTCCCACCCGAAATGCTGCTCAGGGCCATGCTTCTGCAGGCGTTCTACTCCATCCGCTCAGAGCGGCAGCTGATGGAGCGGCTGGAGTTCGACCTCCTGTTCCGCTGGTTCGTGGGTCTGGGCATCGATGAGGCGGTGTGGGATGCCTCCGTGTTCGCCAAGAACCGGGACCGGCTGCTCGAAGGCGACGTCGCGGCCAAGTTCCTGGCTGCCGTGCTCAGTCAGCCCAAGGTGACGCGCCTGCTCTCCACCGAGCACTTCAGCGTGGATGGCACCCTGATCGAAGCATGGGCTTCGATGAAGAGCTTCAAGCCGAAGTCCGACAGGGATGCGGACGCACCGCCCACCGGTGGACGCAACGCGGACGTCGATTTCCGCGGGCAGAAGCGCTCGAACGACACACACCAGAGCACGACCGACCCGGAGGCGCGGCTCTACCGCAAGGCGTCCGGGATGGAAGCCAAGCTGTGCTTCATGGGCCATCTCCTGATGGAGAACCGCGTGGGCCCGCTCGTCGGCACCTGCCTGACGAGCGCTGACGGCCACGCGGAGCGGATCGCGGCCTTGGCGATGATCGAGCCGCGAGCCGACCGGCCCCAGGCCATCTCAGTCGGGGCAGACAAGGCCTATGACGCCGAGGATTTCGTCAATGAGCTGAGGTCCATGAACGTGCGCCCGCACGTGGCCCAGAACACGAACGGCCGGCGCTCGGCCATCGACCGACGCGCCATGCGGGCTATGCCATGAGCCAGAAACTGCGCAAGCGCATTGAGGAAGGGTTCGGCTGGATCAAGACGGTGGCGGGCCGACGCAAGACCCGCTTTCGCGGCAAGGACCGGGTTGGGTGGGACTTCACCTTCGCGGCGGCGGCCTACAACTTGATCCGGTTGCCGAAGCTGCTGGGAGCCCTGGCGTGACGCGTCGCGCGTCCGGGCTGGCCAAGGCCTTCCAGGGCCGGTGGCGGATTGTCGAGATGGACCTGTGGGACAACGACTATCTTGACCTGCTTGAGCCGGCCTACATCACCTTCGCGGGCGAGCACGATGGCCGCTTTGTGTTCGGCGCAGTCCAAGGTAGCCTCGACGTGCGCTACGGGTCGCGCGACGGCTCGGCTTGCGCTGAGTTCTCCTGGGAAGGCTTGAACGACGCTGATCCTGCCTGCGGGCGCGGTTGGGTGATGCTGGGCACCGCGGGCCGGCTCGTCGGGCACATCTTCATCCACAACAGCGACGATTCGGGCTTCGTCGCGGAGCCAGACTGAGTTTTTCAGCACCCTGCTGTTGTTTGGTAGTGGAACGTTGTTGGGACCGAGTGCGTTGGGCAATTGGGGAGCATGCCTGGCGCTTTGACGGTTGCCGTGGCCGTGGCCGTGGCTCCCGCCGGAGGGCCCGCTGATGCTCGCCATCCACCCCCAGGCTCGCACCACCCCGGCGGTCCGCGCCGAGATCGCCCGCTCCCATGAGAGCTCCGGCGTGCTGGCGAAGCGCTACGGCGTCTCCACCGAGGCCATCCGCAAATGGCGCAAGCGTGGCCCCGCCGATTGCCAGGATCGCTCCGCCCGGCCGCATAAGCTGCCGTGGAAAGCCAGCGATGAGGAGCGCGCCATCGTGTGCGCGCTCCGCCGCAGCACAGGCTTCCCGCTCGACGATCTCACCTTTGTGGTCAGCCACTTCCTGCCCCACCTGAACCGGGACGCGGTCTACCGCATCCTCAAGGCCGAGGGCCTCAACCGCCTGCCGCCCGCCCAGCGTACGCGCAAACCACACAGCAGCTTCAAGGACTACGAGGTCGGCTTCATCCACGTCGATGTAAAGCACCTGCCCAAGCTGCAGGATCGCGACCGTGTCTCGCGCAAGCGCTACCTGTACGTCGCGATCGACCGCGCCTCGCGCTACGTGCACCTGGCGGTGAAAGACGACGAGACCACCGCCTCGGCCGTCGCCTTCCTTGACGAGGCGCTCGGCGCCTTTCCCTTCAAGGTCACGCACGTGCTGAGCGACCGTGGCTCGTGCTTCACGGCCGACGCCTTCGAGGCCGCCTGCAAGCGGCACAGCGTGCAGCACCGCATGACCAAGCCCTACACGCCGAAGACCAACGGCATGGTCGAGCGGTTCAATGGCCGGGTGCAGCGCGAGGTGCTCGGCATCACGCTCTACAGACACCAGGATCTTGAGACGCTGCTGACTGGCTTCAACATCGCCTACAACGGCCGCCGTCAGCGCGTCCTGAAAGGCCGCTCACCCGACATGGTCCTGCGCGAGCGGCTGAAGGCGAAGCCTGAGCTCGCCAAGCCCGTCACCAAACCGCCGGACCCGGATGCACTCCCGAAAGCCCTCAAGGTAGTCGCACGCGCCAAGGAGGTCTCGCATCCATACACGCGACATCGTTTCAACCTTGCCGTCCGCGTTCCCGGCTGATCTGGCATCCTGATTGCTGCTTCTGCTGTGGAGCTGTGGGCAGCGCGGCACGCGCTGTCCACCAGATCCCCAGCCAGTGCGGAGCCGGTAAAGAGTTGGCGACGGCCATTCTGGGATGATTGAAGTTCCACGCCCGGACCGGCAACGCCGATCTCGTCCGCCGGCGCTGTGGCAGCGGCCGGTAGAGCAGAGCCACCGGCCCAGGTGAAACGATCTCGCCAGACCCTACACCTAACTTCTCAACCCAGGTGGATCAGAGCCTCCGCTCCTGAGCTCGACTTTGGCCAATCGCCACTTACCAGAGAGGGGCACCACCCTGCACGCCTGAGCGCGCCAATGGTGTTTTGTACGCTCACCCAGTGCATGGCACATCGTGAAAAGTCCGGGGTGAGGGCTCACCAGCCAGCCCTAAGCTTTTCCTCCTCGTTACCGTAACCAGGCCAATTTGCCTTGGTCTGCCATGGGAATGAGCTCGCTTGCCAACTCGGCTCCTGACTGCTCGTGTAACGCGAGGCAGTTGCCGCGGATTGGCCAAAGTCGAGCTGAGAATCCGTTGGGAAAGGGTGACATAAGTATTTTTGAAGGTTATGCGGAATGGCATCTCGTCGTGAATGGCTTGATGGCTCGGCCGTGGCTTGGACCAAAGAGAACAGACCGCGGTACGATCGCCGCAACCAGAGATATCCGAGTGATCTGACGGCGGACGAATGGCGCGAGTTGGAGCCTCTTCTGCCCGTCGCTCAGGGGATCGGTCGACCACGAACCTACAGCCTTCAGGAAATCCTCAATGGCATCCGCTACGTGCAGCGCTATGGCATCCCCTGGGACGCTATGCCCAAAGATCTCCCGCCCTCCAGCATTTGCTATGAGTACTTGCGAGTGCTGGTCGATGGGGGGCATCTGGAGCGCATCAACCATCGTCTTCTGATGCAGGATCGCGAGAAAAACGGGCGCGAGGCCAGCCCCACTCTTGCGATCGTCGATGCCCAATCGGTCAAGTGCGACGCCCCGCAAGGCGAGCGCGGCTACGACGCGGGCAAAAGCGTGCTTGGCCGCAAGCGACACGTGGCGGTGGACAGTGGCGGACGCCTGCTGGCCGTCATGGTGACGCCAGCCGACGTGCGGGATCAGGATGGTGGCCTCAAGCTGGTCAAGCGCTTGGTGCGTCTTTATCCCTGGGTCGAGACGGTCATGGTCGATGGCGGATACAAGACGCGGTTCATCGATGCCGTTCAGTCCGGCTTGAAGCGCGTCGTCGAAGTGGTTCTTCGGCCGAAAGGGTCGAAAGGCTTTGTTCTTCTACCGAAGCGATGGCGCGTCGAGCAAAGTATTGGCGTTCTCACGGGCTCGCGCCGTCTCAAGACTGATTACGAGACTTTGCTTCACATCTCGGCGGGTGCGATGCTGTTTGCCTCTATCGGTCGGCTTCTCGCATCAATCACTATGGGTTAACTCCTTCCTAACGGACTCTGAGGCCCGCAGCCTGTCTCAAATTATCTGACGACGGACAACACCCGCCTCGATACGCCGCCTTCACGCCCAGCGCGTCACCCAATCTCCTGCATAGCTCCGCAGCCAAAGCCAACACACAGGCTTTGGCTGCGGCCGACGTCAATCCGCGATGCGCTTGGCCGATCCCGCATGCGGGAAGTCGACCTCAGTCTTGAACACCTCGTTGACGTAGTTTGTCAGCACGTTCGCCGCCACGTGCAACACGATCTCAACGGTCTGCGCATCCGTGTAGCCGGCTGCGCGCAAGGCCGCGACGTCGGCCTCCGTCACATCAGCGCGGGTCACCGCGACTTTGCGGGCGAAAGTGACCGCCGCGTCGGCACGGGCATCGGTCGACCGGCCTTCTCGGTTGGCCGCGATCTCCGCTTCTTCGAGCTTGTGGCGCTTGGCGAGCGCTGTGTGAGCTGCGTTGCAGTAATCGCAGCCATTGACGTTCGCGATCGCCAGAGCGATCCGCTCACGCGTCGCAGCGTCGAGTGTACCGCGTGCGAGCGCCCCGGAGAAGGCGAGCACGCCTTCAAGGCCGGCTGGGCTCTGCGCCAGAACCTTGTAGAGGTTCGGCACGACGCCGAGTTTCTTACCTACGCCGTCGAGTAGGTCCTTGGCATTACCGGTCGCCGTGACCGGATCGACGGAAGCGATACGTTGCATAGTCAATCTCCTGATGATCGAGCAGTGACACGAAGCAGTGCAAGTCAGCTGCGGCCGAGGCGGATCGCCTTGAGAGAGTCGATGGCGATCCAAAGCGAAATGGCGAGCAGGCCCACGTCCTTGAGCAGGAACTGACCGATAGGAACCGAGATGGCGGGGAAGCCGATCTCCGGGGCAGCAACTCCGGGCGTCGAGGCCATGAAGCTCAGCGTCGTCGTGAAGAGGCCGGCTGAGAGGAAGCCTCCGAGCGCCGACAGCGCAGGATTGACGAGCCGCGCGGCGATGAGAGCGCCGATGCTGAGTTCCAGCACGCCCAGGAGCGTTGAGAAGCCGCGCACGCTGAAGATGCTGTAGAACCAGCTCAACAGCGGGCTGTTGCTGACCAGCGGAACCAGCCCTTCCGCCTCGTACGCGGTGAACTTCATGCCGCCGAACCAGGCGTAGATGATCACGAGGGAGCCGTAGAGCGCCACACGGGTCAGGCGATCTGCGTGGCCATCGAACGCAACCAGCACATCGGTGACTCTGCCCGGGTAGCCGCTTCGGCCCAACGTTTGGGAATGCAGAGGCATGGATTTTCTCCGTGGAGGAAGCTGTCGTGGTGGAGATGACGCACACCTCCACCGGTTGAGCGGAGGAGGATGACCGTTACCGCGCCGGAACTTCGATGCGAGCACCCCAGACGTTGATGGTCCGGGTAGCCGTCGTCTGAGCTTCTGACGCCGTGATCGGAGGCCGTTCCGACGAGGAGGTGTAAGCGGTCCCTCGCCCCTTACTGCGCAGCGGAACAGCACCTTCACCGCTGCGCGAGGTGCTGGGCGCGCCGACTGGATGGCCGGCCTCCGGCCGGATGAACTCATGTCCCCAAGCAGCGAAGGTGCGGCTTTCCTGGGCGGCGGCCGGCAGCGTGGTGGCGGCGAGAGCGGAGGCGATCGCGAACGCGACGGTGGTCGGTGTGGACATGGTGGTCTCCTTTTTGCGTGAGCGGCCGTCGGCGCTGGGTTGTCAGGAGCAGAGTGCGATGCAGCTCACCCGGTAGGTTTGATATAAAACCAGTGAGACCGGCCGCATGTGCGTTGGCGCACATGGTGTGATATCAAACAAGCAGGAGGCTGGGACCCGCGGTGAGTGCCGCTCGCACGAGCGCTTGCTGAACCCATATGCATGAACCGGGTGCCGCTTCCTGTTTGGAACCACGACGTGTCCATGCCCTACAGAATGACCCCCGACACGGCTGCAGCCATCGAGCGGGCCTGTATCTGTGTTGCCGTTCAGCGCGCTGCACGCGTGATCGGGCGCGAGTTCGATGCAGTATTCCGTAGCGTCGGGCTGTCAAACTGGCAGTTTACACTGCTCACCGTCCTTGCACTCGGCGATCCGCCGACCATGCGTGAGTTGGCCGAGGAGCTTGCCCTCGACAAGAGCACTCTCACGGCCAACGTCAAATTGCTTGAGAAGCGCGGATTGATCGCGACCGAGTCCGACACCCATGACCGACGTGCTCGGCGCGTGCGTCTGACGGAGTCGGGCCGCGCTCTCCTCGATGCGACCATTCCGCTGTGGGAGAAAGCGCAGGCCAATTGTGTGGGTCGCGTGGGCATTGCGCAGGCTGGCTCGCTGCGGCGGACACTTGCGACGCTGTCGAGCCGTGGTCGTGAATGAACACGAACTCTGCAATCCACTTTTGATGAAATAAAAGAGGCGTTACCTCGCTGATATGCTGCGAGACATTGTAGTTTCTAAGTTTTTGTATGCTCCTACCATCATAACCGGCAAGTGAAGTCCGAAATGCGAAGAAAAATTTGTAATTACCCAGGGGGTCTGGCGCGGTGCACGAGCCGCCTGATCGTGTCGACGACGAGGCGAACGGCGGAAGCGATCAGGCGCGGATGGTCTTGAGGAGGGTGGCGAAGGTTTCGGCGCCCGTGAGGCGAGCGGTATCGACGACCGTGCGCACATCCGCTTCGCCTGCGGCCGCCCACATGGCCCGATAGCCGTTCGTCACCTTCCGCTGCACCACCGCCGGGCGTAGCGCCCGCTCACACCCGTTGTTCGTGACCGCCACGCGGCCGGGATGGTCGAGGAAGACCAGGAGCTGATCGTGGGCTCGCCCGATCTTGGCTTGCAGAGCGCGGGTCAGATCGCAGCGGCTTTGGGCGGACAGGATGTCGGACAGCTGCCGCTCCAGCGCCCGGCGCTTGGCCGCTAGCGTCGAGGCCGCCAAGTCGCTGACGCGCTCGGCCAGGCTGAACACCGACCCGAGCCACAGCTGCAGGCGCAGCGGCACCGGGTCGTCACTCACCTCGACCGCGTAGGTGACGTCGCGCGCCAGATGCGCCAGGCAGGTCTGGTGGCGCTCGCCGTGCCCCTGCTGGGCGGTGTAGCGGTCCGAGATCCACACGGCAGGCCGGTGCCCGTCCATCATCGCGTGCACCACCGCGGCGGCCCGCGTCGGGGCGGCGTGATGCACCACCGCCTCGTCCGAGCGGAAGACCCAGTGGTACGAGGTGCTGCCCTCGATGCGCACGCCCGTCTCGTCCGAGGCCACCACCGCGGCTCGGCGCAGCGCCGAGACCGCGGCTTCACGGCCTTCCACGAACCGACCCTGCGCCCGACGCAGCAGGTTCATCAGCCCGCCCTGGCTCAGAGTGAGCCCGAACAGGTCGGCCATCACCGCCTGCAGCCGCTCGTAGGAGAGGGCCTGAAAGGTTTTCAGGTAGGTCGCCACCGCGTGCAGGCGCGGCCCGAACGGCGTGCTGGCCGCTTCCTTCGGCACGGGGGCAACAACTCGAGTTCCGCAGGACGGGCAGCGCACCGCGAGCCGCTGATGCTGGGTGACGAGCGGCATCACCGCGGGCAACTCGATCTGCTCGCACACGCTGACGATCTCGGCCGGCAGGTCCGCCGCTAGGGCGCCCCCGCAGCAGGGGCACTGACCCGGGCGGTGGGCGACGACCTCGTCCGGATCGGGGCTGAGCGTGCGGCTATGCCCCTCGTGACCAGGCTTGGCGCCGCCGGGCTTGGCCTGCTCGCGCCGCTCCTTGCGATCGGTCGAGGGCGGCTTGGAGGAGGTGCGCGAGGTCTTCTCCGGGCGCTGCAGCCGCAGCACCAGCTCGATCAGCTCCTCCTTGCTCAAACGCTCAAGATCGCTGCGGCCCATCTCACGAGGGAACCAGCGAAATCAGCTCTCGGCAAGAGGCCCCCGTGCGCCCCGCCCCCAGCGCCCCACCGGCGTCACGCCAATGCCGGCCGCACCCCTGGGTAATTACACTGGAACCGTGGGAAGTCGAGTGTGCGGATGAAGCCGAGGTTCGTCGGGACGAGGGGAAGTAAGCTCGCCGCGATCAGCATCACCGCGAATGCCTTCAGGACGATGGGTAGATAGCTCAAGTCCACTCCCATCTTCGAGCTTCGGGGCGTTCGTCCCGGCCACTGGATCCGTCAACCGTCGAGGACGACGCGCAGCTTCTCCGCCAGTTAGCCGATCTCGAACGGCTTCGGCCGTAAGTGCGTTCCGGCATGTGGCGGGCAAAGCCTTGCATTGCTCATGCTGCCATCAGTTCCGTAAGCGCCCCTTATGTGAAGGATGACGAACAAGAACTGGCTCTGATTGCGACATGTTACCGAGGCTGAACTGCCCCCCTCCGAAGAGGGAGGGAGACAATTTAGCCGCAATACGATTGCAGTATTAAAATATAATTCTTCAGTAAGTTCTATATAACATCTCTATTACTTAGTAGTATGATCCTATCTAATTCGTTACTCGGCGTGAGAACACTAGATCCATCAGAGAAAATGATTTTGCTGATTTGTATTTGATCTACATGAACACCTTTCTCCAGTGTATAATAAGCTTTACCTGTATCATAAGCGATTTTTATCTTATCTAAGCTGATATAAATACTTGATTTGTATATAAAGTGCTTGATTTTAGTGTCCAAGTCTTCAACGTAGTCTCTTTTTATGTTATTAAATCCGTCCTCCATGCTAAATGAATATACGTCTACCCCAATCAGCCTTGTCATCTCGCCTCTCCAATCGATGGCTGGAGCGTCCGCTCCAGGAGGAGGTTTGTGCACGGCTGACAAGCTGTCAAATTTATAGGTATATATACTTATTATCCCAGATATCTCCGATAATTGGGCCCATTTTTATATAAATTCATTCTATAGGATTATATTCTATGTCGCAAGGGCTCGGTCTTCGACCGTTTGACAGCGGACGAGCTAACCGGCTCGTCTATTGGTGGCATCCGAGCTTGCGACACGTTCATAGCGTCTTTGGCAGAGTCGCCGCGTGGGAGCGCCACCTGCAGCGTTGCGGCGATACCCTGGGCCTGGCGCCTCAGCCCCTGCCCCAGGATGGCCGTCAATCGCCTGAACCGATCCCTCCATCTCAATGCGTCGAGCGCGCGCGAGATCGCCCGTTCCGATCCGTTTGGACGCGGGATCGGGTAGTAAGCCGGCGCACGCAGACGCTCGCCTATGCGCTGCCGCAACGCCTGGGCGACCAGCGATGGTTCACGGTCAGGAAGTGGGGCGATCCCGGCGATGGCCTCTCGCCAAGCGCCCTCATGCCTCAGCCCCATCCTGCCGCCGGGCGGCACGGGGACGTCGTACGACCGGACCGGCGCGCCACACCAGCCGCGCAGATCGGATCCGGCGAAATCGGCGATGTTTGTCTTGCCGCCGCTGCTCGCGCTCTCCGCCAGATAGGCTTGTCGGATCTCGCTGTGGCCGAGTGGGGTGAGCTCTGCCCGGGCAGCGCCTCGGCCGCTCGTCAGGCCCCGTTCCTCTGGTCGGATGCCAGAGCGCGCCGCCTCCAGCCGCTCCCGGATCCGGTCGGTGTCGACGAACAGCCGCGAGCTGCGCCGGTGCCGGGTCATCGCCACGTAGGTCGCCTCCGCCCCGGTGCCACGCAGGTCAGCCACGAACGCCTCATCCACCGTCACGCCCTGCGACGCATGGGTGGTCATGGCGTAGCTGTGCTGCAGCCGCGGCACCCGCGGCTCACCCGGTTCCCGGAACCCGACCAGCGCGCTCGCCCGGACGCTCAGCCGCGCCCCGCTTTTCGCGAGCCGCAGCGTCAGCATCGGGTCGTCCGGGTCCCCTGAAAGCGCCTCGATCCGGGCGAGGTCGGCGTTGCGGATCATCTGCCCCTCGACCTCGACACTCTCCCCGAACATCACCTCGTCGCCGACCGTCAGCGACACGGGTTCCGCTTGGCTGCCGCCGCGCGGGATCGCGGCGATCTCCACGTCTGCTCCCTCCGGCAGCAGCCCATCCTGCTTGAGCCGGTCCCGGATCCGGGCGTTCAGCGCGCGCACGTCCTTGTTCCAGCCAGTCAGCACCGCCCGCGTCCGCTCCGCTCCTTCGGGGTCGCGGCGGCTCACGGCATAAGCGTCAACCAACGCCTGGATCGTTGCCTCGCGGTCCCCTCCCCAGGTGATCGCGCCGCCGCGGTCGTAGGCTTCCAGCGCGCGTGCGGTCCGGCCGGCGGCGAAATCGATGCTCGCTGCCCGCATCCACGCTCCCTCCGACTCGCTGCGCCCGCGCTGCCGCTGGATCTCGTCCATCCGGGCAGCCCCCAGCGCCCGGACCAGCAGCCGCATCGGCGCGCCCGCCACGACCGGCGCGAGCTGGCGCGTGTCGCCACTCAACACCAGCTTGGCCCCGGCCGCGCCCGTCGCCTCAACCAGCGCGGCGAGATCGCGCGTGCCGATCATCCCGGCTTCGTCGGCGATCACGGTCGTCTCTGGTCCCAGCGTGATCTCGCCCTTGTCGATCCGGCCGAGGAATCCGGTCACAGCCCGCGCCATCGCCTCGGCGGTCGCCGTGTCGGTCCGGATCACGTCCACCGCCTTCCACGATGGCGCGATCACCCAGACCTCGCCGCCGCAGGCCCGCACCGCTTCCGCGACGCTGGCCATCGCGTAAGATTTTCCCGAGCCGGCGCTACCCTCGATCACGCTGACCCCGTCCCGGTTCAGCGCGTGCCGCACCGCCGCCCGCTGCTCCGCGCGCAGGCTCGGCCGTTCCAACAGCACCCGCCTCACCACCGCCTCCGGCACGAACGCGCGCTCGTCCTGCCGGCCGTAGGCCCGGCGCAGCATTCCCCGCTCGGCCTCGATCATCTCAGGGGTCGCGTACACCGCCTCGCCCTCGGCCGTGCGCCCGACCGCGACCACACCCCCGTCCCGGCACAGCCGCTCGACCTCATCCAAGACCGCATCGGCCCCGGCCTCGCATTGCAGCGCCTCCGCGACCCGGCGCACGAGGTCGCGCTCCTCCACCACTGCCTGCATCGCCAGCGCCCCGGTAAGGCCGGCCTCGGCCAAGCGCTGCCGCCGCTCGGCCGCCGGGCCCACCCGCGCCTCCCGGATCCCGTCCGCGGCGATCCGCACGCCCTCGAACACCGCCCCACGCGCCCAGCCGGCCTGCACAAGCTGGCGCTCCCACTCCGCCTCCAAAGCGGCCAGCGGCATCTCCCGATTTTTGCGCGCCCGGGTATCGAACGCGGCCGCCTGCGCCGCGGCCCGGTCCTTGGACGTTTCGAACCCCCGCTCCCGCGCCACCCGCTCGATCGCCGCGCGCCGCTTGGAGAACAGCTCCAGCACCGGCTCGGCCACACCGGCGATCTCGAAGTTGCGCCCGGCTCGCACCGCCTCGTAGCCGAGCCCTGACCGCAGGCCGCTGGCCAGCTCGCTCCGATACAGCGCCGCAATCCCACCGGCGTTCTTCAGGATCGCGCGGTTGTCGAGGCCGCCGGTCGAGCCGTCGGCCCGGACGCACAGGTTGAGCAGCACCGCGTGGCTGTGCAGCTGCGGATCCTGTGCTCGCGAGGTGAAGTGCCGGTACACTGCCGCGCTCACCCCCGCGGCCGGCGCGTGGTGCCGGCCCTGTGCCCCGGTCCGTGTCACGATCAGGCCGGCCGCGTGCGCGTAGTCCAGCGCCCGGTGCACTGCCCGATCGTGCGCCGCCAGGATCCGGGCGCGCTCCTCCGGGCCGGCGAAGGCGGCCAGCACGCTTACGCTCTTTGGCGCGGCGAACTGCAGGTCGTAGCCGACGCTACGCCCGCCGTTGGCCGAGGCCCGCACCAGCGGCTCCAGGCTCTCCGGATCGCGCCCAGCCGCGAGGTCGCGCAGCACCCGCCCATCGACGTCGCCCCCATCCGGGCAGAGGCGGAATGGGTCGCCGAACCGGCCCGGGCCGACCTCGGATCCGGAGCCGCGCGTCCACCACACCCCGTTGGCCTCGCCCGCGCCGTTGTCGGTATAGTACGCGACTTGGTCGCGGCCCTCGGTATGACCCTGGCGCAGCGTCGCCAGCGCCCGGTCGAACGCCGCCGTGTACGCCGCTTCGTAGGCCGCGCTGCCCTCCGCAGCCGCCGCGTCCGCGATCTTGCGGGCGTAGGCCGCGGCGGTGTCGTCAAGCGGGCTGTCGGGCGGGCTCAAGCCTGCCTCGCGCCGGATCTGCCGCGCCATCGACTCGTAGTACTCGACGCTTGTGATCCGCGTGCAGGTCATCATCGCCTGGAACTCGCTCCGGACTAGACCTGTCCTGCATCATCGCTTGCCCGGGCCTCCGCTCGGTACAGGTCGACGATGAAGTCCGCGATCACCTGGATCTGGTCGCGCATCTCCGCAGCGCTCGCACGGGCCTCGCGGGCGCTTGCTCCCGCCGCCTCGGCGAGCTCGGCCAGCTGCGCCACCGTCTCGGACGGCCCGAGTGCGGCGATGAGCGCTTCCTCGACGAACAGGTATGGCGCGATCCCGCGTGCCCGGGCCGCCGCCTCGACCGCTACCCAGAGGGCCTCGTCCAAGGCGACACGGACGGGACGGCGGGCCATGCGCGGGCTCCTGGCAGCAATGATATAAAGAGAAACAGTAGCTTAGACGCAAGCTTGGCCGTCGGCCAGCACCATCGGTGCGTAATGTGTCTCAAATTTTCTTGGTAAGCCTGCACTTATCCACAGGCATGACGATGCTATCGTTGGCGCAAGCGCGGCCGTAGTATCATGATATCTCTCTGGGATCACAGGCCGAAGCGGTTCACAGCTCTGTGCGAGCACGGTCGTCGTCTTTGAAGAGGCGAAGGCCCCGGCGGCCGGACCTAATGACAGGTGCGAGGGCGATGACCGAGGCCGCCGAACCCGATCCCCACGACGAGCTGCGCGCCTTCCTGCGCGAGCAGGTCCGGCTCACTCCGAGCCGCAAACCCTCTGGCTACGCCTCGGTCAAGGCTGTGCTCCCGGAGATCAAGGCGCTGAAGGCCAAGCGCCGGACCGACGCCGAGATCCAGGAGATGCTCGCCCGGATGGGGGTCACGCTCGGCCTCGCCACGCTGAGGCAGTACATTCAGAACGCCTCGCGCGAGCTCGCCGGCCACAAGCCAGCGCGACGCCGCGGCAAAGCCGTCGCACACCCACCCGCCACGACCTCACCGGCACCCGCGCAACACCAGTCCACTCTGGTGCACCCGCCGGCAGCCGCGCGCGAGCCGCTGCCGGCGGGGGGGCGCGCCTCTGCCGCTCGGACGGTCGGGCATCGGCTGAGCACCAAAGACCTGTAGGGCCCGGAAGAGGGCTCGAGCGCCGGATCGGCAGGGATCGGAAAGACACCATGGCACGGGCACAGCAGACGCGCGCGCCGGCGGCTTCGCGGCAGAAGCGCGTCGTCCTGATCACCTCGGAGAAGGGCGGCGTCGGCAAGAGCGTCACCGCCCGCACCCTGATCGAGCACCTGCGCGCGAGCGGTACCCGCGTCGCTGCCTACGATGCCGACGGCGGCGTCGGAGCGCTCCTGCGCGTCCTGGGCAGCCGTGACCCGGATGGCGAGCTCCTGGCGGAGCAGGATCCGGCGGCCGGGGTCGGGTACTACAACATCCGCGCCGACGACGAGCGCCCCACCCTGCTCAACTGCGCCGCCTCGGGCGAGCCGCTGATCGTCCACGACCTCGCTGGCGGCAGCCTCGCCGACCTCGCCCGCATCTCCGACATGGGCGAGGGCCTCGACGATCTGCTCGCGGCATTCGCAGGCCAGGGCTACCGCCCCGTCGTCCTGCACCTGATTTCATCCGAGGTCGCCGCCACCCAGTCTGTCGCCCGCTGGCTCGAACTCGCCGGCGACAGGGTCGATCACGTCGCGATCCGCAACACCCGCTGGGGCAAGGCCGAGGCGGACTTTCCGTTCTGGCATGGCTACGTCGACGGACGCGGCGAGAGCCGCGGCGGCAAGGTCCGCCGCCGCCTGCTGGACGAGCTCGGCGGCCTGGAGATCAGCCTGCCGGCGCTACCGGGCGGAACCTTCGCCAAGATCGACGCCGACGCCCTGCCGTTCAGGGTTGCCGCCGACGCGCCGCGCCTGACCATCGCCGAGCGCTCGCACGTAACGCGCTACTTGCGCGAGTCGGCAGTCGCCTTCGAGCCCCTACGTCCGCTCCTCGGCCTCTGAGGGGTGAAGGCCGACCCGTGATGCATCCCAACGCCAAGCTTAATTTTGACCGGGCAGCCCAGGCGCTGGGCCTCGATGCGGCGACCCGGGATCTGGCGTGGCGGCGGATGATGGATATCGGCCTCACGCCCGACGATCCCACCGTGGTCTACCTCGCGGTCGGCGGATTGCTGGAGCAGGCCGCCCGGACCATCCCGGCAGCGCTCGATACCGTACCCGAACGTGTCGAGCAGGCCGCGGCCCGTGCGGTCGGCCCGGTCGCCGACGCTGCCAGCGTTCGGGTCGAAGCAGCTCACGCGGCGTTGGCCGAGCGCACTGGTGCGGCGGTTGCCGAGGCTGCGGCGGCGCATCTCACCCGGATCGAGCGGACCCGTATGCGTGAGGCCGGCTTCTGGGCGGCAGCGCTCGTCCTAGTCTGTGCCTTCCTATGCGGCGGCGCGGGCTACTGGCTCGGACGCGGAGATACGCAAGACCTGGATGCGAAGTGGGCCCGCTTGACCCAGCGGGCTGACGCCGGGGCGTGGCTCGCCCTGGTGGCGGCCAATCCCGACCTGCGCGGCCAGATGAACCAGTCCTGTAACCCGACACAGCTCAAGCTGGATGCCGCCTCGAAGCGGCGGTACTGCGAGCTCCCACTCTGGACAGAGGGGTCAGTCGCGCCGGTCGGTGGGGTCCCCGAGGTGCTTTACCTGAACCTGCGCGAGTGGCTCATCGCCTGGGGGCCGGCTTGGCTGATGCTCGGGGCTGGGCTCGCAGCGCTTCTCGGCCGCCGCCTGCTGCGCGGGGTGGCTGTATGGCGACCGGTAGCTTGGCTGCTGGATTGAGCCTCGCCACACTCTGATTGACCGCTCCATGGGAAGTTTCATGTGTGGCCGCGGAACAAATCAGGTACAAAACGCATGATCGGTGTTAAGCTTGAAGGCAGACCATTCCCTGCTCATGGGGAAGCGAAAACAGGCAACCAACTGACGGCGGGAATAGTCCGATATGATGAAGCTGATCCGCCGTATCCGCGGCAAAGAAGAGCCCAACGATCCGCTTCCTGGCACTTCATACCGCGTAACAGGCGGCGCGCTGGTCCTCGCCGGTCTTGCGGTTATCTCGCCTGGCGTCAAGGATGCGCTACTTGCACTCGCTAATAATACTTACAACCTCGGCCTGTCACTGGATGCGCCTTGGTGGATCGGTTTGCCTCTGGTCAGCCTCGGCCTGCTTCTCTTTATCTTGGGCTTTGTGACGGACCGTTCTGGAACCAACAAAGGACAATTTGTAGCTATCCGCCATCAGTCATTCCAACCCTTGGCGGCCAACTTGCCGAAAGAAGCAATGCCACGGCGTATGCAGCGGCGGAAAATTCAAGTTTACGATTGCGATCTTTCTTCGTTCATGAACAGCCAGCCTGTTGATCCTGCTGGTGCTGTGCGGCTTCAGGAAAAACTTGCGCAGCACATCGCAGGTGTAAGGCGCAGCGATCACGACGCTGCGCTCGGTTACTATGGCATCGTTCATATTCCTTTCCAGTTCTTAGCTGGATGCAGCATCTCAACCTATCCAGAAGTCGCTCTTTTTGAGCTGAACCGCAATACCAACCAATGGCATGAACTAAATACAGGGGATGGAACTAATCTAAAGCCGAAACTCATCCGCAGCATCGACCCAGCGAACCCTACTGCTGCAGTCATACGGATCGAGATCAGCTACCCCATCTCTCCTGCCGAGCCGGCGAAGCTCATCCAAGGTCCCTACCGTGAATACGCCCTGCGTATTGAAGCTCCTGGCATCGACAAAATCTCTCATTACGGCCAGGTTCATACAGTTTCTAAGCTTTTTCGAGAAGCACTTGATGAAATTCACAATGAACTCGGCAATGCACCCATCGTTCACGTTTTCTATTCTGGTCCGGTTAGCCTTGGGTTTAGCCTGGGTCGCCAGATCAGCCGGACAATCCATAACCGAGTTTTTGTTTACAACTACACATCGCAATCAAATCCAGCTTATGCATGGGGCATTGACGTCACGCGCGATAGTCCTCCGCACGAAATGGTCGTTTGGACGCGTCTTGTTTAGCTCTGAGGTGCTTTATGTGGATGTATGACATTTCGAGCGATCTTCAAACTTTTTATGATACGCATGTGCGCCTCGGAAAAGTGCTGAGAGACGACTTGGCGGCGAAGCGTGATCTCAATCTCAACCGGCTTTACGGAGGACTTGATGATCTTGCAGCAGAAAGTGGCTTTTCACGTCCCCATCCGTACACCTGGCACAACCAGGGCAGTTACGCGATGCACACACTCAATCAAGATCCTGCAGATCTTAACGATTACGACATCGATGTTGGGCTTATGTTCAACAAAGACGACTTGCCATCAGATTCACAGAAAGCACGTCAACGCATAGCAGACGCACTAACGAAGAGATGCACCAATTTCACCCAAGCACCTGCTGCAAAGAAAAACGCGGTGCGCGTGGCGTATGCTGACGGCTATCATATCGATTTTGCGGTCTATCGTACCTACACGGATGCAACGGGGACCCTCCGCACCGAACATGCAAGTACGGAGTGGAAGCCCCGCGACCCGACCGCGATCAACAAGTGGTTCAGCGATTGCGTTACAAATAAAATCCCCACAGCTTGGCCAGCTATAGGCTACTATCCTAAAGTTAAGGACGGGCAATTCCGTCGTATCGTACGTTTCCTGAAGTGGTTTTCCAGGTCACGTCCCTCATGGAGCTTGCCCGGCGGCTTGATAATTTCGGCTCTTGTTGCGGAGGTTTACGCCTCAGATAGCAACCGTGATGATCGCGCACTCTATGACACCATCGTAGCCCTCGCCAACCGCCTGAACGGCAACACCAAGGTTTACAATCCTGTCACCCAGGCCGAGTTCACCGAGAACAGTGAAATACAAAGCCAAGTAAATCGCCTTAAAACCCAAATCAACATGGCGGTAGCCAAGCTCGCACCGCTTTTCGACCAGCAGAATTGCACGCGAGACAAGGCTAGATCTGCCTGGGATTGGGTTTTCAATCACCAGTTCTGGGCGGGCAAAGAGAAGGTTCAGAAGGCTGCACTGGACGAGGAGCTTAATGCGTCAGCCCTCGCACCATACTATGTTAAGATTAAGTGTGAGCTATCCGGAACATATGGTGGAAAAACCTACCGGGAATACGCCAGTGGCGGAGGCGTTTTGCAGAAAAACACGTATCTTAAATTCACGGTCCTGGGCACGAATGTGCCGTCGCCGTATCTGATTACATGGGAGACTAGGAACAGCGGCGACGAGGCCTCCGATGACAATGCTCTTTTGAGTATTACCCAGCCAAGCCACGGTTATTCGTATTGGACTGGTACCGCATACAAAGGCAATCATCAGATGGTGTGTAAAATTACTCGAAACGGCATTGTTGTAGCTCAAACATCCCACTTGGTACGCGTTGCGGCAGGCAAGTGGTGGAGCCGTTCTAGATAAGCCTAAACTCGTAGCAGCTCGCCCCACCGCGTCGTGTACCGCTGTGAAAGGTACTCCGCCCGCAGTTTCCAGGGGCGATCCTGCCCGCTGCACGCGTAGCGCACGCGATCCCGCCCGTAGCGGGCGTTGAGAGCGTCCATCGCCTGCATCAGGGCTGACCGCTCGGCACGATCCGGCCGCAGGAACAGTGAGCCCTGCTCGGCCTCTGCCGGGTGCAGATCGAGCAGGAGGATGCCGCATTTCTTGTAGCGGAACCCCGGCTTGTAGATCCCCCGCAGGCCCCATAGGGCCGCGCGGATCAACCGGGCGGTGTCGCTGGTGCCGATCGTCAGCCGCACGTGCCGGGTTGCGTATTACTGGGCGTCCTCCGGCTTGTGCCGGTTGGTGGTGAGCATCACCACCACGGCGGCGGTTGCCAGGTGTCAGGCGACACGGCAAACTGACCCCCTGACGACATGAGGAACTGCCCCCCTCATTGGGAGGTCAGGATGGTTAGGACGGACGGAGGAGTTTCTCTGCGGTTGAACGCACCGCGGGGGGACGAGATGAAGACGCCGGACGATGTGTCGGCGATGGCGCGTCTGAAGGGGCTCGGCTGGGGCTCGAAGCGGATCGCGGCGGAGCTTGGGTGTTCACGCAACACGGTGAAGCGATGGCTTCAGTATGGGGATTGGCGTCCCTGCGTGACGCCGTCTCGGTCGAAGAAGTTGGACGGGCTTTCCGATTGGCTGGCCGATCGCTTCCGGCGTCACGCCGGCAACGCTGACGTCCTTCGGCAGGAACTGGCGGCCGAGAAGGCGATCCATGTCAGCCTGCGCACCGTCGAGCGTGCGGTGGCGCCGCTGCGTCGGGAGCTTGTGGCGGAAGCCCGTGCCACGGTCCGGTTCGAGACGCGGCCGGGAGAGCAGTTGCAGATCGACTTCGGCGAGCGTCGCGTCGAGATCTGTGGGGTCCAGACCAAGGTGTTCTTCTTCGTGGCGACGCTGGGCTACTCGCGCCGGCTGCATGTACGCGCCTTCGGGCACGAGAAGCAGGACAGTTGGTTCACCGGGATGGAGAGCGCGTTCCAGGCCTTCGGTGGGGTGCCGCGCGAGGTGCTTCTCGACAATGCCCGAGCGCTGATCCTGCACCACGATCCGTCGAGCCGGGAGGTCGTGCTTCATCCACGGCTGCATGCCTTCGCTCGGCATTGGGGCTTCCGGGTTCGGGCCTGCGCGCCGTACCGGGCCCGAACCAAGGGCAAGGACGAACGCGGCGTCGGCTACGTGAAGAAGAATGCGATCGCCGGTCGCCGCTTCGAGAGCTGGGCCGCGATGGAGGCGCATCTCGACGCGTGGACGCGGGACGTGGCGGATCTGCGCGTCCACGGCACGACGGGGGAGGCACCGCGGCATCGCTTCGATCGTGACGAAGGCGGCGCGTTGAAGCCGCTGGCAGGCCTGCCGCCCTTCACGACGGCACGGGATCTCGTGCGCTGCGTCGGGGCGGATTGCGCCGTGGCGGTCGACGGCAACGCCTACTCGGTTCCGTGGCGTCTGATCGGCGAGCGCGTCCGGGTCACGGTCGGAAGCGAGATCGTTCGGGTGCATCATGGCGGCCACGAGATTGCGGTCCATGCCGAGCTCAAGGGGCGCCACGGCCGGGTCGTCGAGGGACTGTCAGGATTTCCGTGTGTGGCCGGGCGGTTGATCATCAGGCCGCCATGGCTCTGATGAAACGTTCGCCGAAGATCACGGCAAATTGCGCCTTCGCCATGGTCCACTCACGTGGTGGCATCTTCCACTCTTTCTCCGACCGATTCAAGATCAGGTAGAGCAGCTTGGTGGCGGCCTCGTCGCTGGGGAAGTGTCCCCTGGCCCTGACAGCCCGCCTGAGCTTCGAGTTCAAAGCTTCGATGGCGTTCGTAGTGTAGATGATCCGGCGGACCTCGTCGGGGAACGCAAAAAACGGGATCACCTCGCCCCAGGCGCGCCGCCAGCTCTGGCCGATGGCGGGATAGCGCTGCCCCCAAGGGCCAGCCTCAAATGCTGTCAGCGCCTTTTCGGCGGCATCTGCGTCGGTGGCACGGTAAATCTCCTTGAGCGCGCTGGCGAGGTTCTTTCGGTCCTTCCAGGAGACGAAGTCCATCGAGTTGCGCAGCAGGTGAACGATGCAGGTCTGGACGATCGCATCGGGGAACACTGCGGTGATCGCATCGGGAAAGCCCTTCAGGCCGTCAACGACGGCCAGCAGGATGTCTTCAACGCCACGGTTGCGAAGCTCGTTCATCACCCGAAGCCAGAACTTGGCACCCTCATTCTGCTCGAGCCACAAGCCGAGCACCTCCTTTGCGCCGTCGGCGCGGACGCCCAGCGCAATGTGGATCGCCTTGTTGCGCACCATGCCCTCGTCGCGGATCTTGACCCGGATCGCGTCGAAGAAGACCAGCGGGTAAACCGGATCGAGCGGCCGCTGCTGCCAAGTGGCGACCTCATCGAGCACGGCGTCGGTCACCGTGCTAATCAAATCGGGTGAGACGTCGATGCCGTATAGATCGTGCAGGTGCCTGGTGATCTCGCGGGTGCTCATGCCGCGCGCGTACATCGACACGATCTTGTCGTCGAAGCCGGGAAAGCGGCGTTGATACTTGGCGATCAACTGCGGGTCGAAGCTCGACTGGCGATCGCGCGGCACGTCGATCGCCAACTTGCCGGTGTCGGTCATTACCGTCTTCCGACCGTAGCCGTTGCGCATGTTGCCGGCGCCGTCTTCGCCAGCGAGGTGGTGATCCATCTCCGCATTCAGGGCACGCTCTGTCAGCGCCTTCTTCAGCGAATCGAGCAGACCGCCCTGCTCGAAGGCGGCACTGGCAGTGCCGCCCGCCAAAAGCTGATCGAGAAGCTCATTCGGTATGGCAGGTTCTTTGCGTCGTGACATAGTGGGACTCCTTGTTGCCCATTATGCCCGGCCACACACGGAAATCCTGACAGTCCCGTCGTCGACGACCGACACCTAGCCGGCCTGGTCGGCACCAGGGAGCGCCCTGTCAGTGTCGTTTCGTCCGCACCGCTCCCGGCCATCTCGGCGCTGCTGCGTCCGTTGGCGGAGTACGAGGCCGTCGCGGGGGGGTCGTTCTGATGGACGCGCACGACCACCTCACCGCACTGCTGGACCGCCTGAAGCTGACCGTGCTCCGTGATCAGCTCGACAGCCTGATCGACGAGGCGGGGCGCCGGGACCTGACGATCCGCGAGGCGCTGACCTTGTTTTGCGAGCGCGAGGTCGCTCGCCGGGATCAGCGGCGGATCGACATGAGCTTTGGTCTTGCGCGTTTCCCGTTCGTGCGCGACCTCACGGGCTTCGATTACGGGGCGCAGCCGTCGCTGGACAAGGCACAGATCCGCGAAATCGCCACCGGACGCTTCATCGCCAACGGCGAGGCAGTTCTCCTCCTCGGGCCGCCGGGCGTCGGCAAGACACATCTGGCGGTCGCACTCGGCCGGGAAGCCATCGTGGCGGGCTACACGGTGCTGTTCACGCCCGCGACGACGTTGGTGGCGCAGCTCGCAAAGGCTCATGGGGAAGGCCGGCTCGAGGAGCGGCTCACCCATTACGCCAAACCAAAGCTCCTGATCATCGACGAACTCGGCTACCTGCCCTTCGAGCCCGATGCCGCGCACCTGTTCTTCCAGCTCGTGAGCCGTCGTTACGAGCGCGGCGCCATGCTCATCACGTCGAACCGGGCTGTGGGCGAATGGGGCAGCGTCTTCGGCGATCCGGTGGTGGCGACGGCAATCCTGGATCGCCTGCTCCACCACAGTCACGTGATCACAATCCGGGGCGACAGCTACCGGCTTCGCGAAAAGCGTCGCAGTGGTCTTCTGCAGAAGACCACTGCGACGCTCAGCCCGCATCAGTCGGACAAGGCAAACGGCACCGGGGTCAGTTCCTCGTGACGCAAAGGGGTCAGTTCCGGATGTCGCTGGACACCAGGCCCTGCGCGCATCTTCTGCGCCGCATACGAGGTGTAGGCGGTCAACGCCTCGGCCAGCTCATCAAAGCCCTCCACGGCCCGGGCAAAGCTGCGTGAGCAGCAGATGGTTTTGCTGTCGGGGCTGTCCTGTTCGAGGTCAAGGCACGGGGTGCCCTGTAGCTCCATCACCGTCCGTTGCAGGACGACGTTGAACCGCTCGCGGATGCGCGTGGGGTTGGCGTCCCGGAGCTTGAGCGGGGAGGTGATGCTAAGGGCTGCCAGGGGCGGCGCCAGGCCGCGGCCGATGCCCCACACGTCGCCTAGCTCCATCTTGGCCAAGGCGGCCGTCTGGCTGGCCTCGTCAGGCAGGTAGCACACCCCTCCGCTGAGGGGGTCCTTCTTAGCGGTGCGGTTCGCCACCTTCGCCAGGGTCTTCGTGGTGCTGATCCCGACGCACACGGGGATTTCGCATCGCCCTGACACAGTTCTTTGACGGCGAAGCAGATCCCCGCACTCGCGCCAAGCTTGGCCTATCCTGAGGTTGGCGATCGGGCGCGCGCCACTTACGGCATACCGTTTATGGTTTATGGCACGCGCGGGGCTTAAGAAGGATGGGAACACACGCCCCAAAACGGCGGAATTCCTACACTTTTACGGGAAACCACGCCCCAAAAGTGCCGGCAGCGGTTCGTCCTCTCCCCCACCGAACCCGTCGTTTTGGGAGCTCTTTAAGCGGTCACCTGCGACCGCATAGATCTCACTGCGCTATGCGCAGTGGCAAGACCTCTCAGGACGGCGTCAGGGCCAGTTTCGGGGATACAGGCTCACCCAGTCGGTTGTGCAGCCCAGAAGCCCTCCAGAAGTCGTGCTGCTGCCTGTGCCACTCACCTTCTCGGCAGCAAGAATCGTCCGCCCATCGGGCGGACCCCTATGAGAGTTAGCCGGCGAAGGCGGCTTCCGGTTTGGGTGGGGGAGCGGGTTTTTGGCGGAGCCAAAAAGGGGCGGGCTTTCCTCTTGCGCGAACCTCTCCAGGGTTTTTGCACTGCTGGTCCACATGTCGTGGTGAAGCCCGAAGTGCACCCGCTATGTCTGTTAAGGTCTCTTTAAGTATCTATAAAAGAGGTCTATACGAAAATTCACCATTGGTAACAGTAACTTAGATGCGGTTTTTGGGGCGTGGTTTCCGCCATTCTGGGGCGTGGTTTCCGGGTTTTGGGGCGTCACTTCCGGATTTTTGGGGCGTGGTTTCACTTATCCACAGGCGGCCGCGTGACCGGGCCTGAGCAGACTTTTGGGGCGTTCTTTCCGGGACAGCAGGCACGCTGACGGGTCTTAGGGCGCTGTTGGCCCAGTCTGATCGTCTCAGATTTTCTGCGCAAAGCGTTCTGGTGCTTTTGGGGCGTCACTTCCGGGTCGGGAGCTATGCAGGATTTTAGGTGACGGAGGCGGTCAGGCGGCGCGGTGATCTGGGCTCGCGGTGACCTCGGTCCCGTCGCGGAAGATGACGCCGGCCACGACCTTCGGCAACTGGTTTTCGCCCTTCAACCGTCGCCAGGTTTTCGAGGCTGCCATCACCAGCTTGAACACCATCAGCTTGGCGGTCGTGGCCGAGAGTGCACCTTTGGTCCGCACGGTCCGATGCCGCACCGTGGCGAACACGCTCTCGATCGGGTTCGAGCTGCGCAGGTGGTCCCAGTGCTCGGCCGGGAAGTCGTAGAACGCCAGCAGCGCCTCCCGGTCCTTGGTCAGGCAGGTGGCGGCGCGCGGGTACTTGGCCCCGTACTTCTCGACGAAGACAGCCAGCGCCGCCTCGGCCGCCGCCCGGGTCGGCGCACCGTGGATCTCACGCAGATCCACCTTCATCGCGCCCTGAACGGACTTCGGCACCTTGTCGAGGACGTTGGCCGCTTTGTGAACCCAACACCGTTGGTGAGCGGTGCCCGGAAAGACCTCGTCCAGGGCCTGCCAGAAGCCGAGTGCGCCGTCGCCGACCGCGATCTCGGGCGCGATCGACAGCCCACGCCGCTTCACGTCGACGAGCAGCTCGCGCCAGCTCTGGGCGCTCTCGCGCACGCCCACCTGGAAGCCGACGAGTTCTTTCCGGCCCTCGGGCGTCGCCCCGATCAGCACGAGCATGCACTCGGCCTGGTCCTCCATCCGGGCCTGCAGGTAGACGCCGTCGGCCCAGACATAGACGTAGCGGCGTGCGGAGAGATCGCGGCCCTGCCAGCGGGCATACTCGTCCGCCCAGGCCGCGGTCAGCCGGGCAATGACGGCCGGCGAGAGGTTCGGAGCATCCCGACCCAGAAGGGCGGCCAGCGCCTCCTGGAAGTCGCCGGTCGAGACACCGCGTAGGTACAGGACCGGCAGTAACGCATCCAGGCTGCGGGTGCGCCGCGCCCACTTCGGCAGGAGCGTCGAGGTGAACCGAACCCGGTCCTCAGATCCGCTCGCGCCGCGATCTCGGACACGAACCCGCGCCACCGGCACCGGGCCGATGCCGGTCTGGATCGCCCGCTCCGGGCCATGGCCGTGCCGCACCAGCCGCGCGCGTCCGTCCGGAAGCCGCAGATCCTGCATCGCGCTCAGGAACGCGTCCGCCTCCATCTCAACAGCTTGGGCGAGCAGGCGGCGGGCCCCGGCGCGCAGCACCTCGGTCAGGGGATCGTCGAGGTCTTCGGGCTGACGAAGCCGGACGATGTTGGTAGGTGTCTCCATGGCGTATCGCTCTCGCTGAGAGGTTCTGGCAGGCTTCGACACCCGCCTCGATACGCCGCCTTCAACACACCGTCGTCACCCAATCTCCCGCATAGCTCCCGGGTCGGTTCTAGCAGGCTCAATGACTTAGCTCATACCTACCCTTTGATGCGAAACGTTCTGCATCAATCCGCATCAGTAATTTGGGGCGTTCTTTCCGCCTCAACCCTTTATGCATCAACGCCTTGAGCGTTCTGCGCAGCTTTCTGCAGCTCGAGCTCAAACTGCCGGGGTGCCGCGTGGGTGTAGCTGTAACGGCGCGACTTCGCCCGGCCGGACCCCGTCACCTCCTCAGTGAAGGCCGACAGGCCGCCGGCACCGACCATGTCCTTGAAGGCCTCCCGGCACTCCTTGCGGAACTGGGCGCGCGTCGCACTGGTCGCGGTATCCGACCAGAGCTCGCGTCCGGCCAGCTGAGCCAGCCGCTCCTCGTCGATGTAGGTGTGCTCGGGCTGGCTGTCGATAAATGGCCAGAACACCTTGGCGTGGTCGGACTTGAGGCGGAACTGCACGTCGGCGTTGATGCTGACCAGGTGCGCCTTCTCGATCATCTCGAGAACGCGGGCGCCGTAGGTTACGGTCACCGCACTGTCGAGCTGCGCGCCTTCCCACGTGAGGTCGGTGATCAGCGAGGAAGCCGAGCCGGCGCCGTCGGGCAGCATGTTGCGGTTCCGCTTGGCCTTGATCGCCTCGAGCTCCTTGAGAGAGCGGCCTTCGTGGATCAGCACGCTGACTTGCTGGATCTCCTGGAACACGTGCACCAGGCTCAGGAGGTTGTTGACGTGCTCCGTGCGCCCCATCGCCTTGATCAGCGTCCGCCAAGTCGTGCGGGTCTGATAGTAGGAGAGCACGGGCGAGATGAACGTCCCGCGCCGGTAGGCCGGGTTGTCGGTTCTGACCTTCTCACGCGGCAGGCGGAACAGCGCATAGATCGCGTCCCGGTGCTGGCTGCCGAGTTCCCTGCCTTTCACCTCGACCACCGAGTAGCCGGGCACCTCGTAGATGCGCACAAAGTTGCTGTCGGTGATCAGGTCCTTCTTGCGCGGCGCAAAGGCCGACGTACGCGCCAGGTGCTGCGGCATGGTCGACGGGTTGCGCCGGCCGCGACGGTTCTTGAGGGTGCGCTCCTTGCGGGCAAGGCGCTGTTCTTCCTCAGGTGTAAGCGGGCGGGTGGGCGGCATGGACATCCTGGCCGGAGCCTAGCGCCGACTGGGAATCAACGCACCAGAAACGGGAACACACGCCCCAAAAATGTGCAAGTTTTTTTAAGCGCCGACGAAGGATCACCCGGAAATCTGTGCTTTCACAGCACCTTGGATTTTATGGCAAACCATAAATAGCTTGCCATAAATGGCTTAGGACTTGGCCTCGAACTCCTTGAGGGACGGCTGGCCGTACTTCGCCAGCATCAGGTCGATGCCCTCGCGGATGAAGCTGTTGAGGTCGCGGTCGTGCTCGATGCACATCATGCGCAGGCGCTTCTTGCAGGCCGTCGGCACGTAGGCGACCACCTGCTCGTAGTTCTTGGCTTTGGGCGCCGGTGCGCCCACAGGGTTTGCCGGGTGCTGCACGATCGTGGCGGTCTCGGCGGTTGGCTCCTGCGGCAGCGCACCGCCCAGGGCGGCTTCAAGCGACGCGGGTCTGTTTCTGGCCATGCGGCTTTCCTTCCATGCGGTTGAGCGTCCAGGTCAGCAGCTCGCGGATCTCGCCGGCGGCCTTGCTGTTCGGATCGCGTTCGGTAACCCCCTGCCCTGTCGCCAACGCGTCCATATGGTCGGCGCGCAGGGCGAGCGGCGTGCTGGCCACGGCACCGGTCAGCTGCAGGACGCGGAAGGCATCCGTCGTGCGGATCGAGCGGCCCGGCGGGCACTGGTTGAGGACGTAGGAGAACGGTTTGCCTAGGCGGTGAATGGCGCTGACCGTCGGCGCCGACGCCTCGATATCGGCCACGCTCGGCCGGGCGGGGATCAGGCATAGGTCGGCCAGCTGTATCGCTGCCGTGACACCGGGCGTGTCGGCACCCGGCGTGTCGATGATCACCAGCTGAACCCCCTGCTTCCGGAGCAGCGGCATCGCCGCCTCAAGCTGGTTGACGCTCAGGGCGTTGACCTCAGGTCCGGTCTCGGCCTCGCGGCGGCTGTACCACTTCTTGGTGGTACCCTGCGGGTCGATGTCGATGATTGAGGTTCTGAGGCCCTGCTCCTCGGCAGCTACCGCCAGCGAGAACGCCAGGGTGCTTTTGCCGGTGCCGCCCTTCTGGGAGACGATTGCGAGTACGTGCATGGGCGCATCCTTCCGGACGGTAAGGATAGGTGGCAAGTGGTTAATGGTTTGCCGCACGAGGTATACCGTTTGCCATGTGCCCTTTGCCATTTATGGCATGCCATAGCCATGCCATAAATGGCAGCACGAAAACGCCGCCCTCAAGGCGGCGCACCGCGCGGGATCACCATCGCGGCAACGCCGCAGGAACGAGGGTTCCACTGGAAGGCTGGCGACCGTACCCGTGGGGTCTGGCATCGTGCAGCGCGCGCCGGGGATGAACCGGACGCCACCTCGTGACCCTTCCTTATGCAGGCTGGGGCAAGGGCAGCTGACAGGGGGTTGCGACAGAGTGTGGTGAGCAGCCTGTGGCTGAGATCAGCCGGCAAAACCGATGTCTGCGCAGCGACTCAGGCAAAGCCATTTATGGCTTGCCATAAGCCGCAAGCTGGCGGCGAGGGCGATTTCCCTTGAAAAGATAGGGCCACTGGCCCATACTGGTCTCAAGTGGATCGGGAATTCTCGATCGGCGTCGGGCCTCGGTGAACTCACCGGGGCTTTTCGCTTTTTGGGCTTACGGGAAGAGCTTGAGGCCGTAGCCGGGGATGCGTCCGGTCGGGCTCTGTCGGAACTTCCGTTCGACCACCTCATAGGCCCGGTTGGGCTGGTCAGGTTTCAGCACGTGACGACCGACCGGATAGGCAACCAGGTCCGCCAGCTGCAGCCCAGGCGAGTTGTGCTTTTTGTCGACAAAGCGGATGTCGAGGTTGGGCAAGGCCCCAACCCGGTTTGCGCCGTCGCAGATCCGCCGGAACTCCAGCTCTAGCTTGTCATCCTCGGCTTTGCCGCGGCACTCGACCAGGAGATGCGTCTGCCGGTCGGTCTGGCCGCGCTCCTGGAGGAACATCTGCAGACGCTCGATGCAGAAGGCGAGGGCGATCTCGTAGGGATCGTTGGGCTGGGCGTAGCGACGGACCAGCTGCTCCTTGTTGATGACCGCCGCGATCAGCGTGAACTCCGCCTCCTGCATCACCGCGGTAATGCGCTCCTGGAAGGCCGCGCGGATTTCCGGAACCAGCAGCTGGGCGAAGTCACCCTTGGATTTGCGGATCTCGTGGCTGTGCAGGACCACCGCGTCGTGGCCCCAGAAATCGAACTTTAGCTGGTGGATGAGGGGGACGATATGCTGGACGTAGGCGTCCTTGCGGCAGATGCAAAACGCCAGGACGAAGACCGGGTACTCCGGGTTGATCGTTTTGAGGCCGTGGTCCCCGCTCTCATCGACAAACACGACATAGTCACTGAAGGCCATCAGCCGACGATACCGCGAAGCGTGGCCGTTGGCCAGCACGCGATGTCCCCATGCGCGGCTAAGTGCCGGTAGTTACTCGCGGCTTGACCTTCAACCTTGTACCACTTGTGGCAAAGGGCTTACCACAAGTGGCTTGTTGCCGGTCATGGCGACTGGATCTAACGCTTCTCTTTCACCGTGGTGTTGGGGCTCGCCTTGCCCTGCTTGGCCGTGACGTAGCGCCCAGTCACCGCGCTGCGGAAGCTGCTTCGGCTGCTGCTGCTCTTCTTTGCCATGGGACTTCTCCGTGCGGGACGATCCCGCACCACCCCAACGGCAGGCTGTCCCAGGCGTTGCCGCCGCATGCGGTTATCCACAAACCATTTGCCACAAATGGCAAAGATTGAAGTGCGAGAGTTACTAGCCCGGCGGGCCCCTGAGGGTATTACGCTCCTGGATCAAACCGGCGTACATGCGGTGAAACCGCTCCTCCTCATCACCTTGAAGAGCCGTATCGGCGATCGAAAAGGCCTGTCCACGGAAGACGTCGAGCAGGCGTAAGCGGTCGGCAGGCAGATCCGGCAGGGCGCGGCCAAGCAGCCACAAGCCAAGCTGGGCGGCCTCATCCCCGAGGGCAGGGGCCTCGGCAAAGTACGGGTAGACGTAGTGAAGGCCCCCGAGACCGTCCTCGATCGACAGGATGTTGTCGACCTTGACCGTCGAAGCCAGCGACAGGACCTCAAAGCGTGTCCGTTGGACCGGACCAAGCCGGAAAGGCTCGTTGGTCCCGCGACGATAGGGGTTCCACCACCCCAGAAAGCCCTCGCGGAGCAGCGGGTACAGCCGGTGCCGGTTCCGGTTGTCGGCCACCCTGCCTGTCGTCGCCTCGTGCAGATCTCGGGTGCCGAAGACGTGCGCCTTGGCATCCGCCCAGAATGGCCCATAGAAGTCACCGCCCTCATCAACGGGTCCGGCGGCACGGGCTCGATCCTGACGAATGATCTCCCGTAGAGCTCCCTGGCGACGGTTGGGACGGGCAAACCCGATCTTCAGCAGCTTGCGCAGCGAAATGCTTTCGAGTGGCAACGGGCCTCTCCACGGCAATTAAGCTGTACAACGTAAAGACGACTCTTACCCTGACAATTACTCTTACGCGTCATCCACCGCCTTTCCTGTTGAAAAGCGCACGGCGACCAGCCCCACGCCTTGCTTTCAGGCCGGCCGTCAGGGGTGGGTGGCCTGACAGCTTTGCTCGGTCAGTACCGAAACGGGTAGGGGCCCAGGAACAGGTCTCCGGACGCCCGTCTGGCGCGGTAGGTGAACCAGCGCTGGCGCAGGTGCTCGGTCCGGTCGTGCAGGATGTGGCAGCGCTGGCAGAGCGCCTTGAGGTTCTTCGGGTCGTTGTTGCCCGGATCGTGATCGAGATGGGCGCAGGCTAGGTAGACCCGGGTGGTCTCGATCACCGTCCCCGCCGGCAGGCATTCCAGCGGGGCCAGCTTGAGCGGACGCCCCTTGCTGCTGCGCCAAGTCTGCCCGGCGGCATCCCACCAGCGACCATCCCCCAGGTGAAACACCAGCTGACCATGGGGCCGGCCACAGCCTTCGCAGTAGCCCTTGGCACGCCCGAACCGGATCACGTCGGACAGCTGTGCCCAGTCGATGGGATAGAAGAAGCGGTTTTCCGGGCGGATCGGCATCGGCTCAGCCCTTCGCCTGCGCCTGGCTGCGCGCGCGTGCCTGCGGAAAGTAGAGGTAGAAGGTCTTGCGGCTGACGCCGAGGCGCTTGGCAATCTCGGCCACTGGGATGGTGCCGGCGGCGAGCATCGCGCGGCCCGCCTCTAGGTCGGCGTCGGTGATCTTGCGCGGACGGCCGCCCTTGCGGCCCCGCGCGACCGCCGCCTTGAGCCCGGCCAGGGTGCGCTCACGGTTCAGGTCGAGGAAGTACTCGGCGATCGTGCCGAGGAAGTTGAACATCATCCGCCCGGTGGCGGTCTCGGTGTCCACCTGCTCGGTCAGCGAGCGCAGCTTGACCCCGCGCTCCTGCAGCATGTGGGCGGTGTCGAGCATTTCGCGGAGGGAGCGGCCAAGGCGGTCGATCTTCCAGACCACCAGCTGATCCTCGGCGCGCAGAAAGTCGAGGGCAGCCTCGAGGGCCGGGCGCTTGGTGCCGGCGCGCCCGCTCTCCTTCTCCTCGAAGATCCGGATGCAGCCAGCGGCCTTCAGGGCATCGCGCTGCAGGTCCAAGTTCTGGTCCTCGGTGGAAACGCGTGCGTAGCCAATCAACATGTTACGATAGTCGCACAACAGCGTTTTCGTGACAATAGAAATAGTTACATATTTAGGTGACACAAACGGCCACGTTTGAGGGGCCCTCGGAGGGGTTTGGGCTGATTGTCACCTAAACGAACGTTTAAGTGACATCTACGGGCAGCCGCTTCCGACCCTGGCTGTGTCAAAACTCCCATGATGGTATCTTTCTCCGGGTCGACCGGAGGCTGGCATGGGACGGTTTGTTGTCGGTGCCGAGCGTGATCAGACGACGCTGTTTCCGCCGTGTCTTGAAGACTGGATCGCCGAGGACAATCCGGTCCGCGTGGTCGATGCCTTCGTGGATGCGCTGGATCTTGGGGCGCTCGGCTTCGCGGGCGTCGATGCGGCACGGACGGGGCGACCGGGCTACCATCCGGCCGCTCTCCTGAAGCTCTACGTCTACGGATACCTCAACCGGGTCCCGTCGAGCCGGCGTCTGGAGCGTGAAGCGGGCCGCAACGTCGAGGTCATGTGGCTGACGGGTCAGCTGTCGCCCGATCACAAGACCATTGCTGAGTTCCGCCGTCAGAACGGACCGGCCATCGGGCGCGTCTGTGCCCGCTTCGTCGGTTTGTGCCGCGAGATGGGCCTGCTGACCGGCACACGCGTCGCGATCGACGGCTCGAAGTTCAAGGCGGTCAACAACCGCGACCGCAACTTCACGCAAGGCAAGCTCGACCGGCGCCGCCAGCAGATCGAGGAGAGCGTGTCGCGCTACCTCTCGCAGCTCGACACGGCCGATCGTCAGGATCCCACACCCGAACTGGCCGCCAAGGTGGTGCGGCTGAAGGAGAAGATCGCCCGCCTCGGGCAGGAGATGGAGCGGTTGGCCGGCCTGGAGGAGCAGATGAAGGCGGCGCCCGACCGGCAGATCTCGCTGACCGATCCCGACGCGCGATCGATGGCAACCAGCGGGCGCGGGTCGGGCGTGGTGGGCTACAACGTCCAGGTGGCGGTCGAGACCGAGCATCATCTGATCGTGGCGCACGCGGTGACCAATGCCGGCTCGGACCGGGCGCAGCTCCGTGGTATGGCAGTACGGGCCAAGCAGGCTCTGGAGACGGACACGCTCGATGCGGTGGCCGACCGGGGCTATTATTCCGGTGAACAGATTCTGGCTTGCGAACGCGCCGGCATCTCGGTCACGCTGCCCCGGCCGATGACCTCGGGCGCCAAGGCCGCCGGCCGCTTCGGCAAGGAGGATTTTCTCTATCGCCCTCAGGAGAATGCCTACCTGTGCCCGGCGGGCGAGACGCTGCCCCACCGATGCACCACGGTGGAGAACGGCCTGACGCTGCATCGGTACTGGACGAACGTGTGCTCGGCCTGCCCGATGAAGGCGGAATGCACGACGGGCAAGGAGCGCCGGGTGACACGTTGGGAGCACGAGGATGTGCTGGAGACGGTGCAGCGCCGATTGGACGCCGATCCGCTGGCCATGCGGGTCCGGCGTGAGACGGTCGAGCATCCTTTCGGTACGCTGAAGGCGCGGATGGGGGCCACGCACTTCCTCACCAAGACCCTGCCGCGCGTCTCGACCGAGATGGCGCTCCATGTCCTCGCCTACAATCTGACGCGGGTTCTCAACATCCTGGGAAGCCGGAAGCTCCTGGCGGCGATCCCCACCTGAGCGGGAGCATGGATCGCTCGCCGAAGAGGCCGGGAAACCGTCCAGGAGGCGCTTTCAATCAAAAACTGGTCGTCTCCCGACCGCAAAAACCCGTTCGACGCGATGAACAGCCCATTCTCAAGAGACCGGGACGTCACCCGACCGCAAAGTCCCAATCCCAGAGTTTTGACACGGCCTGGACCCTGAGCAGACGCAGGCGGTGCTGCCCCGCCCGTGCCGCGCGTGGTAGGCCGAACCAATGAGCGACATCGACCTCCACGCCCTCTGCCAGCACTATGGGCGCGTGTTCACCGACTGCGCGTTGGTGGTCCCGGGCGCGAACCGAACCTATCGTCTCACCTCGGACGACAATACCTACTATCTGCGCCTCTACCGGCCCACGGGGCGATCCGCAGCCGAGATCGCGTTCGAGATGCGTCTGCTGCACGAGGCCCGGCAGACGCCGGGCATCGACGTGGCGCGACCGATCCCAACTGCCGATGGCGCGGATTGCGCGCGCTTGCTGTTTGACGGGGTAGATCGCGTCGTCGGCCTGTTCCACGCTCTCAACGGTCGGCCGATCGCCGCCGAGCCGGAAGACGTAGCGCTGTTCGGCTCGGCGCTGGCGCGGCTGCACGGGGCTCTCGCCGGGATTGAGGCCGGCAGTGCGCGTCCGCTTGATCCAGCAACGCTGTGCGCGCACTCCGACGTGTCGTTAGCGCGCATCTCCGGCAGCGAGACCGTGCGGCGTGCCCTGGATCGATGCCGGGTGGAGATGCTGGGCGATCCTGCGACGCACGATCTCCCGTCGGGAAACTGTCACGGGGACGCCCGACTGGCCAACGCCATCGCGCGGGACAGCACGATCGGCTTCTTCGACTTCGATGATTGCGGCCGCGGCCCCTACGTGCTCGATCTTGGGACTGCGGCTTGGCATTTCGTGCGCGGTGATCCGGCGAAGACGGCGGTGCTCATCGCCGCGCTGCTGGCGGGCTACGAACGCGTGCGCCCGCTGTCTGTGACGGAGCGGCGAGCCCTGCCGCATTTCGTCAAGCTAGCCGAAATGCGTGCGCTGCTGTTCCTGGCGGAGTTCTGCATCCTTGCGGACGATCTATGGCCGCACGTGCTCGACCACGCGACGGCCGTGCTGGATAGCGAGTTGAGGTTCTGACGCCGCACGGCTTACGCGATCGTCGGCTTTCCACCGAGGCTGTGTGAAAACGAAGACACGCTGCGAGACCGTAGAACAATCTTCTGCTTGACGAGGAGTCCAACTCGCAAGGCAGTCATGCTGATGGCGGCAATGCGTCCTTTTCGACGCTTCACACAGCGCCTTGGGGAATAACCTTCTGCCGCAACCGATACCTCTCACGTTTTCACACGGCCTCCACCCGTTGCGGACCGGCGAGGAAGGTGTCCTCCGCTGGAGGGACCTTCCTAGCGGGCTAATGCTACCGCATCGCGAATTTGCGCAACGAGAAACGTCTCTGCCCGCTGCCATGCTTCATCCGTGTCGCCACGGAAGTTGAGGTCGCGGGCGAGAACGTCCCGGCCGGTCCGGGCATCCACCAGCCTTGCCCAGAGTTGTAGGATCAGCGTGCTGCTCTTGTGCACGACACCGACGAAGATCAGCTCGGCTCCTTCCTCCCGCGCAGCGCGCAGCAAGCATTCGGCTTCGCCGGATGGACAGCTCCTCAGCAAGTGGTCGGCCGACACGGCCGTGGCCTGAAACAGGCCGGAGCGGGTCAGATCGATAGCGAGGCTGTCCGCCATACGGGCCAATCGGGCAGCGTGTTGGGCCGACTGGTCAGTCGGCTCGTTCGACGTGTCGAGCAATTTGAGGGGAAGCACGGACAGCGGGATCGGCCGACGTTCGGCCGAGCCGGCTGGAGACGGGGCAAGCGCTGCGAGCAGCAGTCCGATCGCACTGATCTGCGGAAGCAGTCGCTTGCCAGGCAGCATGCAAGCAAGGACATCCAGCCGCGCCATAGTGTTTCGGCCGATCATCGGGAGAAATGAGGATCCCTGGAGCATCAGGCGGCTCGCGATATTTGCGCCTCATAGAGCGCCTTGAACTCCGGAATGCCGAAGGTTGCTACGACCGCGTGGTGCTCGTCGAGGATCTCGTAGACGGGGCCGGCAATGTCCCGGTTCGTGAAATAGACGATCACGTCCTGATCACCGCCGCCTTCGGTGTGGGGCTCCCCTCCGGCACGGCCCGCCACATAGCTGCCGACTGGGCGGCTCTCCTTCAGTTCGCCATTTGGCCGGTAGATCCTCAATTCACCCTGCAGGACGAGCGTCCGGTAGGCCGCACCATGCCGATGCAGCGCGATCCGCTCGTTCGCCGCAAACTTGAACAGCAGGTCGACGATCCTTGCGTCCTCGTCGACGCTTAGGATGTGGTAGGCGGCGTGATCGAAGCCCTCGATGGTCTGCCACGTAATGTTGGTGTCATCGAATGGGAGCGTTGCCATGGCGTCCTCCGGATGCATCTTGGCCGCGTCCTGGCATGGGCGCCTGCGAGCTTGATGATCCCCCAGCGCGACCGTCCGTGCAGCCCGACAAGCTTAGAAGTAAGCGGGGTATGCAGTCCGCGCTTGCCATTTGGTGCCAACGCGTCGACCCTCTTCCGGGGGAATGCTTATGCCGTCGCAGGGCCTCACCAGAGCACGCACGATGGGGCCGATCGCCGAGGCGGTGACGGCAGCTGGTGGCTCGCTCAGGCGGGTGTTCGGCCGGGCCCAGATGCCGCTGACACTCCTGGACACCCCCGACCGGCTGATCCTCTTGCGCGACCAGCTCAAGCTCGTCGAGGCAGCGATCCGTGAGATCGGCGATCCAGCCCTTCCTGCCCGCCTCTCCATGCAAACCGGCATTGCCGGACTCGGGCCGATCGGCCTCCAAGTACAGTCCGCAGAAACGCTTCAGGCAGCAGTGGCTCGGGTCAGGAGCGTGATGCCGTGCTTGCTCCAGACAGCGACTTCAACAGGCCTGTATCGGCAGGGCGCACAAGCGTTCTACGGCTACGCGGTCACCGAGCGCATCGAGAGCGGACGTCAGGCGAACGAGATCCTGGCGCTCGGTTATCTGCTCGGTACGGTACGTCACTTTCTCGGACCGACTTGGAGACCAGCCCGGGGCGTGGTGACGGGAGCGAGCCTAGGGGCACGTGAGGAGATTGAGACTCTGCTCGGCTGCGAGATCACGCTTGGATCACGGGCCGGCCTGGTCTTCTCCTCGCATTGTCTCCTGATCCCGAACCCCAAGCGCTACGACCCGGTCACCACGGAAGCAGCCGACAACGAACCAATCGGTGATGATATCGCGGCTTGCGTGGCCCACATGATCGAGCTCGGCCTGGACGAGGCGCGCCCCTCCATCGACGGGATCGCCCGTCGCCTCGGCATGTCGCGTCGAACCCTCCAACGCCGGCTGGAGGAGGCGGGCACGCGCTATGCAGACATCCAGCGTGCCGTGCTGGTGCGCCGCGCCAAGGCGCTGCTGTCAGGAGAGGCGTTATCCATAGGTCGGATAGCGATCGAACTCGGGTATGCGGACGCAGCCCATTTTACGCGAGCATTTCTGGAATGGACCGGTGTGACGCCGAGCCAATGGCGTCGAAGCTTCAGCGAGCCATCTTGAAGCGTGGCTGATGTGAGCGCGGCACCAAGGACCGCTATCCACCCCGAGTGGTCTTCTGATTGTGCGATCATGCATGTGAGAAAAACGTTCGTTTTCCGTACAACGGTGATCGCACAATCAGAGGTCAACTCGAGATGAATTGCAGACCTTGGATGCAGCATAGATTGAGTAAACGACGTTGATGGATGTTAATCAGGGCGAGTCATCAAGGTCATCCACGCAGCGAAAGCTGGGTGTCCACACGATCTTTCGACCTTGGCGGCATCGTTATCTGGCACTTCTCCTTACATCATTCGGTCACGCAAGTGCGCCAATCTCCACAGGCACGCTGTCGAATATGTATCCCCGCACATGGAGAATATCCGCATGACATCAATTTCCAGCAATTACAGCAGACCAGCGGAAGAGAAGCGGTCATATGGATCGATAGAAGAGCATAAACAGACTGGTCCGACAGATGAAAGCGCGGCCAGCAAGCACACGTTTATTGCTCTAACCAATGCCGTCCGTGTTTTTGAGTTGTCGCTGGATCACATGCACGAAATCGGAGCGTATTTCGTCTCTGATGCAGGGGGTCGAACGTTCCATGTGAGGCGTATAAGCCAATCTGGCAGCCTGATCATATTCGAGGGTATGTTCGATGGCCACCCAATCCACCTGGTGAAACATTATACGCAGGTCAACATAGCTTTGACTGCTTTACCAAAAATAAGCGCGGAGCCAGTACGTATTGGATTTGTTGTGGGTAACTAATATTTTTCAAGAAATCTACAACGCTCCAAAAACTATGGCTGAAATGTAAATATTATAGACTTCTGCAGAAGCGGAGTGTTGGACGCCATGTTGCGCTACGTTGCCGTTAAAACAAACATGCTTTCGTCATAAGACAACCACATCAGGTTAGAGATACCTGACAGTAGTGGTTCTATGTGAAAGTTTTGACTGCCCGAGCGATAACAATTTCCTCATTCGTTGGTATGACGAGCACGTGGGTCCGGCTGAATGATCCGTTGATGCGCCGCTCGTTCGCCTTGTTGCGCTCGCGGTCGAGCTCGATCCCGATCCAGTCCAGCCCTTCGCAAACCCGTTCACGGATGTAGCGAGAATTCTCACCGATGCCACCGCAGAACACCAGGGCATCAATACCACCGAGTGCCGCGGCCAAGCCGCCGAGTTCCCGCCGGATACGGAAGACGAAATAGTCGATCGCTTCCATCGCCTCGGGCGTTGCAGCCGCCTCCAGCGTGCGCATATCGTTCGACAACCCCGAGAGGCCGAGGAGGCCGGACTTGCTGTAGAACAGCTCGCGCACCTCATCGATCGTCTTCCCCTCCTGCTGCACGAGGTAGAAGACGACACCCGGATCGATCTGACCGCAGCGTGTTCCCATCGGCAGGCCGTCAAGCGCCGTGAACCCCATGGTAGAGGCGATGGAGCGACCACCGAGCATAGCGCACATCGAGGCGCCATTGCCGAGATGCGCAACGACGACGCGACCGTCATAGAGCAACGGAGCAATGCGCTTCAGCTCGCCCGCGATGTACTCGTAGCTCAGCCCATGGAAGCCGTACCGACGCACACCCTTGTCGTAATACTCGCGCGGCAGGGCAAAAACGTCGTTCACCTTGGGCTGGTGCCGGTGGAATGCCGTGTCGAAGCAGGCAACCTGGATCGCTTCGGGAAAGGCCGTCAGTGCTGCCTCGATGCCGGCGATGTTGTGCGGTTGGTGGAGTGGGGCGAACGACGACAACGCGCGCAACTCATCGAGCATCGCGCGTGTGACCAGCACGGGCACGGCATAATGCGGTCCGCCATGAACAACGCGGTGCCCGACGGCCGTCACGTTCAACTCGCCGAGATGCTCCTGCAGGAACGTGAGCACGATATCGAGTGTACTCGTGGGAGCATCCGTCTCCCGAGCATCGAGATCACGGCTCTCGAACAGCTCGCCTCCGGCCTTCATCTTGATGCGCGGTCGGTCGCCGATCCGTTCGATCAGGCCGGTGGCGAGCTCCTCGGGCTCGCCCCGTGCGATATCGTAGACAGCGAATTTCAGTGAGGAGGAGCCTGCGTTGAGCGTCAGGGCAATCGATCGGCTCACTGCTGCGCAAGCTCCGCTACCGTGTTAGAGGAGACGCGCGCGTGATGTACCGCGGCGACCGCACAGGAGGCCAAGCGCGCCTTCTCGCCGTCGGCCCGCGACGTCATGATGATCGGCACCTTCGCGCCCATGACGAGCCCCGCCCCCTCAGCTTTCGAGATGTAGGTGAGCTGCTTGGCGAGCATGTTGCCGGCGTCGAGCCCCGGCACCACCAACACCTCGGCCTGACCAGCGACGACACTTGAGATGCCCTTGGTTCGCGCAGCCTTGAGGTCGAGCGCGTTGTCCATGGCCAGTGGCCCATCGACGATCCCACCCTTGATCTGACCGCGCTCAGCCATCTTGGACAGCAGCGCCGCATCAACGGAGGAAGGGATTGCCGGATTGACCGTCTCGACCGCCGAGAGAATACCGACCTTCGGCTCGGGGATCCCGAGTGAGACGGCGAGATCGATCGCGTTCTGCACGATATCGACCTTGGTCATGAGGTCCGGGGTGATGTTGATCGCGGCATCGGTGACGAGCAGCGGGTGGGTGAGCCCTGGAACGTCCATGACGAAGACGTGTGTCAGGCGCCGACCGCGACGCAGGCCGTTGTCTTTGCGCAATGCGGCGCGCAGGAGATCGTCGGTGTGGAGGTGCCCCTTCATCAGCGCCTGGGCACGACCTGCAGCGATGAGGTCGACGGCCTTGTTCGCGGCTGCGATGTGCCAGCTGGTGTCGACGATCTCGACCTGGGTGATGCTTCTGCCGATCTCACGCGCTGCCGCCTCGATCCTGGTCCGATCGCCGACGAAGATGGGGGTGATCAGATGATGCTCGGCCGCGAGCAGCGCGCCGCCCAGCGAGTTCGGCTCCTCCGGTGCGACGACGGCAACGGTGAGCGGCGGCAGCACCCGGGCGCGCTCGAGCAGGGCATCGAAATGCCTGTGGCGCTGGACCACCAGCCCCGGGAGATCGAGATCGTCAAAGCTGAGCTTTACCGAGGGCGCCTGAACCAACGCCTCGCCGCGCACCAGCGTCGCCCTATCCGAGGGTCGCTCGACGATGGTCGCAAGCCGAACCCTGCCATCGTCGTGCTTCTCGAGCACGGTGACGCGGGCGACGAGGTCGTCGCCCGCGCGGGCATGGCCCAAGAACTGCAGATCTTGCGCGCGATAGAGCGTGCCGGGCCCGGGCAAGATGTTGCCGAGCACCGCCGAGATCAACGAGCCGACCCACATCGCTGGTGCGATCGGCTCGTCTTTCACACCATCGCCATCATGGTCGTGTTCGGGCAGGTGCATCGGATTATGGTTGCCCGATGCGGTGGCGAAGACGAAGAAGTCATCCGCCGTGCAGGTCCGCATCAACTCGGCCGAGTCGCCCGGCCGGATCTCTGCGAAAGTCCTGTTCTCGCGGTTCATTCAGCGGCGGCTCCAGTCTGGGACGCGGTCTGTCGATTATCCGCTCGAGCCCAGCCAGCCAGCTGATCAGGCGGCTCATCCCTGCCGTCCAATGGGTTGTCGAGCACGTCCTCGTTGATCGGCGGCACCTCAAGTACCGCGTGGAGCCGCTGGAGCAGGCTGAGGGTGGTCGGCGCCATCTCACTGAGCCGCCCCGGGATGTAATGCACGAGCCTCAGCGCGAGCTCACGCTCCGCATGGCTCGGCAGCAGATCCAGAAGCGTCTCGATCGCCTCGGTGGGCGCAAAGCGCACGATCAGGGTCTGCTCGTGAATGATCCGTGCTCGCTCGGCGGTGGTCAGCGAGCGGAACGGCTCGTTGTCGACGAGCATCTGAGCCGATCGCTCAAGCCTGTCGCGCCGGACGCTTCCCGCCGACTGTGCCAACAGGACGAGCATGCGAACGACCGCCTCGACAAATCCGCCAGCCCGCAGGTGACCGAGCGCGATCGCCACCTCGGGCAGCGCGCGCAGCTCCGCCGCGCTCTCGAGCGTACGATGGAGATCATGTGGCTTGCCGTAGTTCTGCGCCCAAGGCGAGTGCCACAGCGAGAAGAACATCTGCTCGTAGGCCATGTCGCGCATATCGCGGAAGAGATCGAGCGACTGAGCGAACATGTCCGCCATCATAGCCTCGGCCGAGGCGAACGGATTGCCTACCGGGAGCTCGCGTCGGCTGGGCTTGACCACGTCGGCCATCATGCGGAGCGGGGCTGCCAACGGGTTCTGCGTCGACATCATCCGACGCTGCAGTCGCAGGGGGTGCAGCGCGCGGCTCGCTTCGGCCATCGGGGCCGTGACCATCGCCTTGACGAGGGGCCGGACCAGGACATCGTAGGCCTCCGCCTGCGCGGTGGAAAAGCGGTCCACGGCGGCGAAGGGCCTTTCGTCGACACGACCATCATCGATCCGACGCACATCGTCGAGTGTTCGCTCGTAGAACGCAACCGTGAACTGTCGGTCGATCCCGTCTCCTTGCGCCGCCTCGATCTTCATCTCGTAGAGGCCCGGCGGCAGGCTCTCGATCGTTCGCATGACCGAGCTGACCTCGGTGTGCTCCTTCTTGGCGATTTTGGCCGAGACGAAGATGCCGAGGTGGCCGATCTCGTCATTGAGCATATAGATGATGCGCTGGCCATGGATGCGCATCTCATCGACGTCGGCGTAGGTATCGACAAGCCAGTTAAGCGCCTGCTGCGGCGGGGTGATATTGTCTCCGAAACTCGAGAACACAATGATAGGCGCACGTATGCCTTTAAGATCAATGGGCCGACCTGGCTCAAGCTGCGCAGTATTCTTGACGAGCTTGTTGCCGACGAAAAGCTGCTCGACAATCCAGCAGATCTCTGGCTCGTTCATAAGAAACATGCCGCCCCACCACTTCTCGAACTCGAGGAAGCGCTCGCGGCCGATGTCGATACTGGTGAAAAGATCGTAGTATTTTACGAAGTAATGACGACTGGGATTGAGCAGCTCGAAATTGTTCACGAGGTGCGCCCCATCGAACACCCCACCGCCGATATCCGACCAGAACATCGACTGCCAGGTTCCACCGATAAGACCGGCTTTGTAGCGCATCGGGTTGGTGCCGACCTCACCGGACCAGGCTGCTACCGGGGCACCATTGAGCACGACCGGGCCGCTGAGGTCGGGATTGGTCGCTGCAAGCAGCAGCGCAGCCCAGCCGCCCTGGCAATTGCCGATGATGGCTGGCATCGGGCTCTCGGGATGACGCCGCACGACCTCACGGACGAACGCCGCCTCTGCTCGGGCCACATCGGCCAACGTCTGCCCGCTCTCCGGATCACGGCGGAAGCCTACGAAGTAAACCGGGTTGCCACGCGCGAGCGCCACACCGACCTGGCTGTCGAACTTGAAGCCACCGATGCCGGCGCCGTGCCCCGCCCGCGGATCGATGATGACATAGGGACGCTTGCTGTCCGCTACAGTGACGCCAGCGGGTGGCACGATGCGCAGCAGCATGTAGTTGCAGGGCCGCGGTAAATCACGGCCATCCATCACCACCTCGTAGTCGTAGATCAGCACGGGAGGGCAACCAGCGCCCTCATGTGCGATGAAGATGTCCCCACGCTCACGCAGCGCGTCGAGGGTGAGGACGGTCCGCTCGGCGCGATCGTGTAGATATGCAGCCCAATCCTGAGACAGCGACCCAGTCATCGCGGAGTTCACCATCCCTTCGAAGCCGATGTTCAGGCGCTCGAGGTTTTTCAGGCTTCGCTTGTTTTGCGCGTTTGAGATCGCCGACCATTGCCGCGAGGCGGCACGCAACAGAAGCTCGCTCGCAGCTGCGCCTTGGGCGAAATACTCCATCATCTCCTCACGTCGCACAACGGGACCTTGCAGAAAGACGTCGCGCCGGGCGCCGGCCAAGGAAGACGCGAGGGCCGTCGGCTGCAGCTCGTCCATGGCGCTCCCCGACTTCATCCAACGATGCTGTAGCCCCCATCGATCAGGTGAATGCCACCGGTGACGTTGGCTGCTTCCCTGCTCGCTAGGAAGGCGGCATAGGCACCAACGTCGTCGATGGTCGCGAGCATGTGGGTGGGCGCCTGCTCGGCTGCGTTGTTGAGAAGCTTGTCGAACTCCGCGATGCCAGATGCTGCGCGGGTTTTGAGTGGCCCGGGCGACAGCGCGTGGACCGAGATACCTTTCGGGCCGAGCTCTGCGGCGGTGTAGCGTACGACAGCCTCCAGGGCGGCTTTGACCGGCCCCATGATGTTGTAGTGCTCCACGACCTTCTCGGAGCCGTAGAAGCTCACCGTCATGCAGGTCCCGCCACGCTCCATCAGCGGCTCCGCGCGCTGGAGCATGCGCAAGAAGGAGTGCACGGAGACATCCATCGCCTGTGCAAAGCCTTCCGCCGAGCAGTCCACCACCCGTCCATGCAGATCGTCCCGGGGGCAGAACGCAATCGAGTGCAGGAGAGTGTCGAGGCGCCCCCACCGCGCTGTGATCTCCTCGAACAGCGCGTCCATCTGCCTTGGCTGGCTGACGTCCAATGGCATGACGATCTGCGCGTCAAGCTGCTCCGCCAGCGGGCGGACGTACGCCTCGGCCTTCTCGTTGAGGTACGTGATCGCCAAGTCGGCGCCCTGTTGGCGAAGCGCCTTGGCGCACCCCCAGGCAATCGACTGATCGTTCGCCACCCCGACGACGAGTGCACGACTTCCCTTCAATGAGAACACACCATCCTCCGCCAAGCGTGGCCCTTTTGGGCCCCGGCTTTCCATGGCACTGCAACATAACTGCGTGAAGCTTGCGCGACGCAGCAAAGGCAGAGGGATCAAGACGAGGAGGGGGCTTGGCCCTCAAAGCCACCTCTTGAGCCACGAAGGCACCGGCTGAGGCGTGCTATGAACCGCCAGGTCACATAACTTTTTGAAACTCTAAGGTGGCTGGC
>NZ_AP014812.1 GCF_002355515.1 Methylorubrum populi
TATGAACCGGAGGCAGAGGCCTGGTAAAATGATTTGCCCAACCTCGTCAATTGGAAATCGCGATTATCCGCGCTAAGCTCAGGTCGCCGACGTTGCGCGGAACCAGGTCAGTAGGTGGAGGCGATGGAGCAGGACACGATCAAGGGGACCAGCGTTGCCGAAAACACGGCTCGCCACCTGAAGGAGCTGATTGCCGAAGGCGCCCTTAGCCCCGGTGATCAACTCCTGCCCGAGCGAGACTTGGCGCTGCAGCTCAACGTATCGCGTCCGACCCTCCGCCAAGGCATCAAGATCCTCGAGGAGGAGGGGCTGATCATTGCAACCCCGGCGGGCCGCTCCGTGGCACCGATCGGGCGAGAAATCACCGATCCGCTGATTGCTCTGATCGCCTCCCACGCGGAGGTCGTGGACGACTACCTTGAGTTTCGAGCGACGACTGAGCGGATGGCCGCCCGGCTTGCGGCCGAGCGCGCCAACGCGGTCGACCGCAAGCGACTGACCGCCTGCATGGAACGCATTGATCGCGCTCACGAAAGTGGAGTGCAGCGTGAGGAGGCGGAGGCAGATGTCGACCTTCACGTCGCGGTCTACGAGGCGAGCCACAACCTCGTCGTGCTGCATACGATGCGGGCGCTCTCGGGCATGCTGCGTCAGGGCGTGATCGAGAACCGCGAGACGTTGTTCGCTCGCCCCGAGACGCGCGATCAGCTGCGGGCGCAACATCGGGCGATTTACGAGGGAGTCATGGCCGGCAACGTAGAGGAAGCTGGCAACGCTGCGGAGATGCATATCCATTACACGCACCGTGCTCTGAACGAAATCAAGGCATCTCAGGCGCGCCTCCAAGTCTCGCTCCGCAGGTTGAACGGCGGCCATGTCGCTGCTCGACAAGCCGTCGAGCGTGAATAGTGCAATTTTTTAGAATGAATTACATCTGCCTTAGGGAAAGCCCCATGCAACTTTGGAGCTAGCATTCTGCGATCGTAGCTGTACCTTTGTTGGGAATGTAATTGTGATTTTACAAATCATTTTACAATTGTTTGGCTGAACGCAGAGTCGCACTAATGTGAAATGTAAAACGCTCATAGGCCGATGTGCAGAAAACGGCCGTTTAGGTGACAATCAGCCGGAACCCCTTCCTGGCCACCTTAAACGTGGCCGTTTATGTCACCTAAATATGTAACCTTTTCTATTGTCGCGAAAACGTAGCTGTGCGAATATCGTGACATGCTGATCGGCTACGCGCGCGTCTCCACCGAGGACCAGAACCTGGACCTGCAGCGCGATGCTCTGAAGGCCGCTGGCTGCACGCGGATTTTCGAGGAGAAGGAGAGTGGGCGCGCCGGCACCAAGCGCCCGGCTCTCGAAGCCGCCCTCGACTTCCTGCGCGCCGAGGACCAGCTGGTAGTCTGGAAGATCGACCGCCTCGGTCGCTCCCTCCGCGAAATGCTCGGCACCGCCCACATGCTGCAGGAGCGCGGGGTCAAGCTGCGCTCCTTGACCGAGCAGGTGGACACCGAGACCGCCACCGGGCGGATGATGTTCAACTTCCTCGGCACGATCGCCGAGTACTTCCTCGACCTAAACCGGGAGCGCACCCTGGCCGGGCTCAAGGCCGCGGTGGCGCGGGGCCGCAAGGGCGGCCGACCGCGCAAGATCACCGACGCTGATCTGGAGGCGGGCCGCGCGATGCTCGCCGCCGGCACCATTCCGGTCGCCGAGATCGCCAAGCGCCTCGGTGTCAGCCGCAAGACCTTCTACCTCTACTTCCCGCAGGCACGTGCGCGCAGCCAGGCGGCCAAGGGTTAGGACCGATCATGCCGATCCGCCCAGAGAACCGCTTCTTCTATCCGATCGACTGGGCGCAGCTGTCCGACGTGATCCGCTTCGGGCGCGCTAAGGGCTGCTGCGAGGGCTGCGGTCGCCCGCACGGGCAGTTGGTCTTTCATCTGGGTGACGGGCGCTGGTGGGACGCCGCCGGGCAAACCTGGCGCAGCGGCAAGGGGCGTCCGCTCAAGCTGGCGCCGCTGGAGTGCCTGCCGGCAGGCACGGTGATCGAAACCACCCGCGTCTATCTCGCGTGCGCCCACCTCGACCACGACCCCGGCAACAACGATCCGAAGAACCTCAAAGCGCTCTGCCAGCGCTGCCACATCCTGCACGACCGCACCGAGCACCTGCGACAGCGCTGGTTTACCTACCGGCACAGGAAGGCCTTGGGAGATCTGTTCCTGGGCCCCTACCCCTTCCGGTACATGCGGTCAGACTGACGGCCGGATCCCCTTATGGGTAGGATCTCGCCAGCAACCTCAGGCCACCACAGCGGTTTATGTGAAGATGCCGAAGGCGCGGGGTGTGTTGTGGCCGTCATTACCATCACGATCGAGCTACGCACCGGCACCCGACATCTCGCTGTCAATTCGGAGCGTAGCGCCGCCGGCTACGCCGAAGCGGTCATCGAGAGCATACCGCGCGAGGCACTGCCGGTGCCGCTTACGGTCTCGTGCGCTGATCCAGGCGTCCGTAACCGCCTGACCTCCTATCTGCTTGATCTGCAGACGGAATGCCTGCGTATGCCGTCGGCCAATCGGAATGCGTCCGGGGCATTGGGGTGACGGACAGGACGGCCTGTGCCTTATCCACCCTACCGGCTGCTCAGCCCATGCCTGGCATGAGTGCTAACTCGAACACGCCGCCGGCCGCGGCTCCTGTGCCCGATCCCGGCCCCACCCTGGATGCCTGCACATGCCTGCGGCTTGGTCTGCAGCTGCAGGCCATCTACGATCCGGTGCTGGATGAGGTGCTTGATCCACGCCTAGCAGAGCTGCTGCAACAGCTGGAGAGCGACAGGGATCAGGTGCAGGCCGGCGCGTAACGCGGGTTATGGTGTGCCAGCGCACCTGCGCTGCAAGCTATGCCGTAAATGCATCGGCAAACGCTCTTGAACGCGCTTGCATTGTGCGGCGCACCATCTAATTTTGCATTATGCGAGATCGCGATGGCGTCGCGGTCCTGCAGCCCTTCTTGGGCGTTTCCTCCCTAGACTTCGGGCCGCTCCCTCACCGGGGCGGCCTTTTTTCGTCTTGGGACCAGCCGTTTAGCCGCCCGTGACCCACGCAACAAGCAAGATTTTTCTTGAGGCGGCTGGCGGCGAGTAGAATTTTTATTCGGATCAGGATTAGAGGTTAACGGCCTGCCGCCACCGCCAAGTGCACACCGGCGGCCTTCTGCACCGTGCTCAGCACGCTGAACAGGTTGCTGGCAGTCGGATTGTCGGTAGGGCTGAGCATGCGCATCAGGCTCTTGGATGAGGACCCAGACTCCTCGGCCAGGCGCTCGAAGCTGATCGTCGCGTTGATGTAGTCGCGCAGGACCGCCTTGCCGGTCTCGAGGTCGCCCGCCAGAAACTGGTCGACCGCCTCGGTCAGCAGGGCATCCCGGAACGCTGGGTCAGCTCGGCGCGCGCCTTCACGGTGTCCTTGAAGCTGCGGGTCAGGGCCATCACCCCTCCTCCTTTTTCCGTCGTTTGTACTCCGCCCAGTGCGCCTGCGCCTCGGCGATGTCGTCCTGCTGCCGGCGCTTGGTGCCGCCACACAACAGTCTTGCACACCAAGCCAACTTCCAGATTTTGACCGGCGTGAAAGCATTAAGCCTAAAACCGTCTCCGCCCAGCTTCTGCAGCGCCCCACACTAGCGATCATCCGCACAGACTGTGCGCGGCGTTCCGCCGATATACCATATTGGCTGCGATCAAGGATCGGCCAACACATCTTCCTGAGAGAAGAGTGTGACCTGACCGATATTTTGGACCGAGCCGAGTGAGAGGCTACTGCATGGCGGCTGCCATGGGTAGCCGGAAGGCCAGGTGGGGGAAGCTGACGGGCGCAGGTGGCCGGTAGCCCAGGGACGAGTGCGGCCGGACGCGGTTGTAGGTGTTCTGCCAGAGGGCGATCACGGCCTGGGCTTCCTTGAGCGAGTAAAAGATTTCTTGGCGCAGGCACTCGTCCCGCAGCTTGCCGTTGAAGCTCTCACAGTACCCGTTCTCCCACGGCGAGCCCGGCGCGATGTACTGGATTTGCGAGCCAGCTTTGGCGACCCATTTGCGCAGTGCTTTCGAGATCATCTCAGGGCCATTGTCGCAGCGGATGTGCTCTGGGATGCCATGCAGGCACATGGCGTCGGCCAGCGCCTCGATCACACCGAGGCTGTTGATGCGCCGCGCCACCTTCAGCGCGAGGCATGCCCGGCTGTGCTCATCGATCAGCGTCAGGATGCGCAGGCTTCGCCCATCGTGCGTCTGGGCCTGTACGAAGTCGAAGCTCCAGACGTGATTGCGGCGAAGCGGCCGTAGTCGCACGCACGAGCCGTCGTTCAGCCAGAGGCGGCTGCGGGGTCTATGTCGGCTCGGGACCTTCAGCCCCTCGCGACGCCAGATGCGCTGAACCCGATCCTTGCCCACCTGCCAGCCATCTGCCTGCAGCAGCGCGGTGACGCGGCGGTAGCCATAGCGTCCGTACTCGGACGCCAGGGCAATGACGGCGCGGGTCAGATCATCCTCGTCGGCCAGCACGGTCGGCACGTAGCGTTGCGTGCCGCGGTGCTGACCGACGATCCGGCAAGCGTGACGTTCCGAGAGGCCGTACTTCTCCCGAATGCCGTCGACCGCCTGCCGGCGTCGCTCGGGGGCTACAAGTTTCCCGAGGCGACGTCCGCCAGCACCTGCTTTTCCAGGGATAGGTCAGCCACAAGCCGCCGCAAGCGAGCGTTCTCGCGCTCTAGGTCCTTCATCTTCCTGGCTTGATCGACCTGCAGGCCGCCGAACTCCTTGCGCCAGCGGTAATAGCTCTGCTCGGAGATCTCCGCCTCCTTGCACGCCAACGCCAAACTCTTGCCCTGAGCTGTCTGCACCTCGATCTGGCGCAGCTTCAAAACGACCTGCTCCGCGCTCGTCTTCTGTCCTCGCCGCATGTCCGACTCCTTCGGTCCTGGCTAATCTCTCTCAATCAGCCCGGTCCAAAGCCAGCCGGTCAGGTCACTGCCGGGTTGAAAGCGGACGACTATCGTTCAGATATTCACAAAGTCATTATTGTTGCATCGACGTCCCCAGACATTGCCAAGCTTGATCGTCTGGATGCAAGATCTGCGCCTCAGCTGGCGCCTGAATATGGTGGCCCTTTGTCCTTTAACCAGGAAACCGTTCGCTTGCGACCAATCAAGAACGGCGTTTTGACAGAAGGAAGGGCCAATTATGCCCGCTCTACGATAGCAGCGCAGAGAACCAAGAATTTGGAGGACGACATATCGTCTCTTGCACAGTCATTCCGTCAAATGTCGCAGTAGTCGGATTCCAAAATATAAACTGCGGGATGAGCAGAACGAAATGCTCGGGAGGGTAATATGAGTATATTTCCGACACGCCGTCAGGTCGTCCATACGTTAGCCGGATCGACATTTTATCTGGGTTTTCTCAATAAGTCTGCAGCGCAGGAAATCAGCGTGACAAAAAAGGAATTCATGAGGGAGTCTCTCGAAAACATCACGAAAAACGGCGGAAAATTTGAGCCATCTACCAAGATGCGGTTTGGAGCGGTTCCACAAGTTACCCCTTTTGTGGATTGGGATTATTTCTATCTTGAGGGCCCCCTGCTCTGGATGCCAAATCAGGGGCAGGACTTTGCGACCGTTACAGTGCCTAAGGGATTTGTGACGGACCTCGCTTCGGTCCCCTCGGGACTCTGGTCAGTGTATCCTAAGACAGGGCGCTATGCCTATGCCGCGATCGTCCATGACTATCTCTATTGGGATCAATCTAGGTCCCGAGAAGAGGCAGATAAGGTCCTGGCAGCAGCCATGGAGGATGCAAAGGTTCCGCAGCTAACAATTTTCAATTTCGTGTCTGTTTTGAAGGCTGCAGGTGGATTTGCTTGGGACAGTAATGCAAGAGCTAAAGCTTCTGGAGAGAAGCGCGTTCTAGCAAAATTCCCGGATGACCGGCTCATAAGTTGGGATAATTGGAAGAATCAGCCTGGTGTCTTCAAGTAGAGAAGCGCCTATCGCTCTGAGTGATGGTAGCTTGTGGTGCGCAGTGGGTTGTTACAGGCTTCTCTGCGACGCCAGCCTTGCTGCAAAGGATACCATTGGACTGCACTGATTTTACGATATATTAACCGATCAAACATGAATTTGAGTAGGCGTTTTAGGATCTTCTTGCTGATCGGCCCCCACGCGGTGGTCCAAGTTCTAAGTTAGTGCAGGGTCGGCCTTTGCTCCACGGGTCGCTTGGCCGGCGGAGCCGACCGGGTGAGCGCAGCCGGCCAAGCGGTGAAGGCCGGCACGAACACCTCCGGGGCCGGTGGTCGGTAGCCGAGCGAGGCGTGCGGACGCACGCTGTTGTAGTGTCGACGCCAACTCTCGATCACGATCTGCGCCTCCTTGAGCGTGTAGAAGATCTCACCGTTCAAAAGCTCGTCCCGTAGTCGTGCGTTGAAGCTCTCGACGTAACCGTTCTCCCACGGTGATCCGGGTGCGATGTAGGCTGTTCTGGCGCCGACACCGGTGATCCAGGCCTGCACCGACTTGGCGATGAACTCCGGACCGTTGTCCGAGCGGATATGGCCGGGCACGCCGCGCAGGATGAACAGGTCGGACAGCACGTCGATCACCTCCGCCGCCTTGAGCTTGCGTGCGACGCGGATCGCCAAGCACTCCCGCGTGAACTCATCGACCACGTTCAGCATCCGGAACTTGCGGCCCTCGTGCGTGCGGGCTTCGACAAAGTCGTAGGACCAGACGTGATCGCGACGCTCCGCCCGCAATCGCAGGCAGGAACCATCCCCGTCCCAGATGCGGCCGCGCTTGGGCTGCCGAGACGGGACCTTCAGCCCCTGGCGCCGCCAGATCCGTTCGACCCGCTTGTCGTTGACGAACCAGCCCGCCGCCTTCAGCAATGCACCGATCTTCCGGTAGCCGTAGCGCCCGTACTGGCGAGCCAGTTCCACGAGGTCGGCTGTCAGCGCGGCCTCATCCTCTCTTCCCCGCGGCACCTTGCGCTGCGTCGAGCGATGCTGCCCGAGCGCCCGACAGGCGCGGCGCTCGGAGACGTCTAGGACGTTCATAACATGCGCGATGCAGGCGCGTCGGCGCGCGGGGCTGGTCAGTTTCCCCGAGCGGCCTCCTGCAGGATCAGCTTGTCGAGGGTGAGATCCGCAATCGCCTTGCGCAGCCGCTGGTTCTCAACCTCCAAGTCCTTCATCCGCCGAACCTGATCGCTCTTCAGGCCGCCGTACTCCTTGCGCCAGCGGTAGTAGGTCACTTCCGTCACGCCGATGGCCCGGATCGCCTCCGCCACGCTCTGGCCCTGCGAGACCAGAACATCCACCTGCCGCAGCTTGGCGACTACGTCCTCCGGCTTATGCCGCTTCGTTCCCATCTGTCCGTCCTCATCTGGCTCGAAAGCCATACCTCAGGGCGGACCACTTCAGTGGGGGCGGATCATTGCCAACCAAAATTGCCGCTATGATAGCTGGTCCAGCAAAAAGGCCGCCGAGCGGGTGCTCCAGGCGGCCTGACGGAAAACGGTCCAGAAAAAGCTTGCCCCGGCGGTATGCTAGGCAGGGACCGACCGGGGGATACGTGTTAAGTTATGGGGCAACCGACCGAAAAATTCAAGTGAAATCCGCTGTGCGTGCCGACCTTCGCTGACGTTCTCTCCACCGATCGCTTCGCTACCTACCGCCATTGGGCCAACGGTGACGACCCCCTGGCGCTCCGGCTCTACACCTTCAACGTCCAGCTCTCGGCGGCGCTCTATGGGCCGTTGCACATGCTGGAGGTGGCGCTGCGCAACCGGGCCGATACCCAGTTGACCGCGGTCTATGGACCGAACTGGCTCGATGATCCGGCCGCTCTCCCCGGCCGCTATCAGCAGGAGAGCGTCAACAAGGCGCGCGCCACGCTGCTGCGTGAGCGCAAGCCGGCCAACCATGGGCAGATGGTCGCCGAGCTGACCTTTGGGTTCTGGAGTTCCCTGTTCGGTCACGACGCCACCCACCTGTGGCAGCACCTCCGACCGATTTTCCAGGCCAAGGGGATCCAGCGCGGTCTGATCGCCGGCCAGCTGCGCGACCTCCGGCACCTGCGCAACCGGGTCGCCCACTACGAGCCGATCCTCGCGCAGCCCCTCGCCCAGCGCTACGGCAATCTCACCACTCTGACCGGCTGGCTCTCACCGACCGCCGCGGCCTGGATCGCGCAGACATCGACCTGGGGCGGCCTTTATCCAGCCGTGCCGGTCCTGGTGCCGGATGCGGCTGGCGATCTCCGTGTCGAGCCGGCGGTGATCCCATACCTGCCGACCTGAATTCCAGGATTCTGGAAAGTCGCAAATACGACGGGATGAGACGGATGGAGAACCTGAAGTGCCAGTAACCGACAGCGCTGCCGGGAGCGCATCCGAGCGTGGGACACTCATCGTCGCAGATCTGCCGATTGAAGGGATCTGGACGCAGCTGTCCCTTTGGGAGAGCCAAGCACTCGCCGCCAAGCTTCTGCGGACCAAGGCTGAAGGGCTCAGAGATGCGCCGAATGATGCCAAGATCCAACGTAAGGCGGCTTCCCTTGCCTACTGCCTGCGGAACGCCCGTGAGTATCTGCGCGGTGGGCAGAGCGCCATCACGTCGCGTGTTGTCGCCAACTATTACGGGTGCATGTGGCTCGCCAGTGCGATCCTGGTGGCTAACCCGAGCAACGACTATGACCTGGAGAAGCTGGAGAGCGTCACCAAGTCCGGGCATGGCCTGGGTAACATCGCTGACGACCGCCAAGCCTTTCCGGACAACGAGTTTGTCTACGTTCGTGAAAGCGGCTTCTTCCCTGAATTCCTCAAGGCGCAGGGACTGAGCCGCGCCGATCTTGCTGCCGTCAAAATCGCCGGAGCCCCGGTGCGAGAGGTAACTGGGTTGGATCCTGATCGCGCCAGCCGCCTCATCTCCATTATCGACATTCTGGCGCGGATCCCCGAGCTGAAGGGGACATTCGAGTATGTCACCGACAGGCCGGCACTTTCTTTTGGTGTTGCCTACGCCTCCTTCAACTACCAGGAGGACCCCGAAAAATTAGAGGGCATCGCAAACCTGTTCGGCGAGGTTCGTCAAGGGCGCGAGCACACTTGGGTCAGCTTGACAGAGGTAAAGCATCTTGATCAGAGGTTTATAGAGGAAAACGGCCCTCCCCTGACCGATTACCAACTCCGGACCTTTGCCGGCTCGACAGCTTGGGAGGGTAAGCTCGCGCATCCGGCCGACCAGCTGTGGTGGAGCTCAATCAAGCACTACAAGTCGGCCATGTGTGGGACGTCTTGGGTCAAGCCACTACTGGGGCACATAGATGATATGTTCTCACTCAATCTAATGATGCTCTATGAGCTGAGCATCCTGGCGCGGTACCGTCCCGCGGTCTGGCGGCAGATCATCGAGGGCTCTCTCGACCAGTACCGCGCGCTGATCGAGGCCTACAATCAGGTAGTTGACCGAGTGATCCCGGAACTCGCGCTACAGGGCATCTCAGGTCAGCGGGTTACGGCCACGACGGCGGGATCGATGTTCGCGCCCGTCTGAGCGCACACAATCACCGCTGATTAGAATGCAAAACCAGAAATCCGGTTTTACGACGATCCGATCTCGCCTCCTGTCAGATCCGTCTGGAACGGATCCCTATAACCAGGCAGAGACAGGTGGCCCCGGCTCATCCCCAGGCGATGCTGCTGCGGAACCAGGCCCCACGGATACGGTCGCCAGCAACCCAGTGGGACTCTGCCTTGGCGGTGTGCCGCGATGGTGATCGCCGCTTCGGTGCGCCGCCTCGAGGGCGGCGTCGCCGTATCGGGTGGAAGTAATGCGATTTTACGACTCTGCGCCTTTCCGGAAATGTGTCCCGCTGGCCACAGTTGTTCTACACAGCGTTAACGATCCGTTGGCGGAGTCGTGATTGTGTGGAATCGTGAACCCACAGAACCGGGTTTTCGGAAAATCGTAAATCCGACGACACGCAAATCCAGAAAGGCGGCGCATGATCATCGGGGTGCTCAACCAGAAAGGCGGGGTCGGCAAAACGACCCTCGCCACCAACCTGGCGGCGGTCATCGCCAAGGCCGGCTACCGCGTACTGCTGGTCGACGCCGATCCGCAGGGCAGCTCGATGGCCTGGTCGTCGGTGCGTGAGGCCGAGCCGCTGTTTCCAGTGATCAGCATGGCCAAGCCAACCCTGCACCGCGACCTGCCGGAGATCGCCGCCGACTACGATGTGGTGATCATCGACGGCGCGCCCCGTGTTAACGATCTCGGCCGTGCAGCGATCCTGGCCAGCGATGTGGTGCTGATGCCGGTGCAGCCGTCGCCCTACGACGTGTGGGCCTCAGCCGACACGGTGCAGCTGGTTAAGGAAGCCCAGCAATTCAAGGAAAACATCAAACCTGTCTTTGTAATAAATCGCAAAATCGTAAATACGGCGATCGGGCGTGATGTGCATAACGCCCTGTCGCATCTCGAGTTTCCGATCTTGCCGGTGGAGGTCTGTCAGCGCGTTGGCTTCGCAGAAAGCGCCAGTCAGGGCCTCACCGTGATCGAGACTGACCCCAAGAGCGATGCCGCGCAGGAAATCAGCCAGCTGGCCGCGCAGTTCGTCGATATGAAAGCCAAACCCAAGACCAAGAAAGAAAGGAAAGCCGCATGAGCAAGGGAGCCAAGCAGGTCTCGTTCAAGGTGCCCGCGTCCAAGCTGGCGCCGGCGGCTGACGCCTGGATCGCCAACCGTGGTGCCGAGCCCGCTGCTACGGATAGGGAAGGGGGCTCCGTGACTGCCCTTAAGGCCGTTGAAGCCGCGTCTGCTCCGGAGCCGAAGGAGAGGATGTCCCGCTTCACCATTGACGTGCCGGAAAGCCTGCACCGTCGTGTGAAGATGCAGTGCGCCGCCCGCGGCCAGAAGATGGCCGACATGATGCGCGACCTACTCGAGCGCGAGTTTCCGGCATCGTAAACCCGCTGATGAAGAAATCCGACTTTACGACTTTCCGGAAATCCTGGTGTGAGTGATCCCGTTCGCCTCGACCTGATGCCCCTCGACGCGTTCGGGGCTCTCGGGCTGCACGAGAAAAACGCCTACCTGCAGGAGCTGGCGGACACGTTCTGCGCCAAGACCGGTCGCGAGCCGCTGCCGCTCAGCAAGGATGCCCTAAGCCGCCTCCGGCGCTTCTACAGCCGGCGCAGCCTGGCCGATCTCAAGGTCGGACCAGAGCCAACCGGCGCCCTCGACATCGCCCTCAAGGCCCTCGGCGACGCGGTCAAACTCAACGAGCGCCAGCCCGACATCGTCGGGGCCTTGGTGTCCGCGCTGCCGGCCCCTGTGCTGCGTGATGCCCCTGAGGGCGACTCGCAGCTCTCTTTCTTCGTGCCGAGCATCTACGACGCGCCGCTGAAGGACGACGTCAATCTGATGGACGTGGCGCCGTTCTCCCTTGGCAAAGCCAAGCGGGGAGGGGAGATCCGTTACGAGCTCAAGGACTGCATCATCACGATCGACGGCAGCGCCTCGGCCGGCCTCGCCACCGTGTTCGACTACGACATCTTCCTGCACATGGTCACCAGCCTGGCCGAGGAAGCTCGGCGCTACCGTCTTGAGCAGGAGAAAGGGCTTCGGACCGATATCCCGGCGCGGGTCTACCGTCCCAGCTCGTCGCACATCCTGAAGTTCTGCCGGCGCAGCTCCGGCGGCAAGCAGTACAAGGACCTGGAGGCCGCGCTGGACCGCCTGCAGGGCACCCGGATCAAGATCGTTAACCTGACCAGCGGCAACCGCCGCGAGGTGGTGGCGATGCCGCTGATCCAGACGTTCAAGGTGATCAGCAAGACCACCACCGGCAATATCGACCAAGTCGAGATCGGCATCCCGGACTGGGTCTACAACGGCGTGGTGCGCGAGAAGGGCAACCCGCAGATCCTGACCCTCAACCCAGAGTACTTCCTGATCACCCAAGGCATCGGGCGGTTCATCTACCGCCTGGCCCGACGGGCAGCCGGCAAGAGCGGCATCGCCCGGTATGGTCTCAAGGAGCTACACAAGCGCAGTGGGTCCACCCAAGGCCTGCCGCAGTTCGCGTTCCAGGTACGCCAGTTCGTCAGCAGCACACGCATGTTCCCGTTCCCCGACTACGACCTCGAACTGGTCCCGGGCAAACGCGAGGAGGTTCTCGTCATGCGTGAGCGGAAGCCTGACGCGGCTGATGTTCCTTTGGGCAGCGGCGCCGGCACGCCCGAGCTGCCCCTGGCCTAAAGCCGTTTTTGTCAGCCGTTTTTGTCAAAACCGTACATCGCCAACTGGGCCATTTCGAACCCGAAAGCCTTGCCGGCCCTGTGGATAAGTTTTGCCAGCGTCGTACATCACCAATCCAAAACCGTACTTCGCCAATGACATCCCGTACATCACCAATGACATCCCGTACATCACCAATTCCGGGGCCGTACATCACCAATCGCGTTAACCGACAAGCCGTTGATAAATCCGCGCATTTTTTGTCAGCAGGGCGAGCTGAAAACCCCTAAAACTATTTAAAACCTAGAAAACTATCTAAAACGCAACACCAGTGGAGAACTCAAAACTTGTGCTCTTAATGGTTCCGAGGCAGCCAATTCACGAATCATACAGAGCACCTTCGACAGAGACCTCGCAGAAGGAACCCCCGCCCCTTTTTGGCTTCGCCAAAAACCCGCTCCCCCACCCAAAGCGGAAGCCGCCTACAGCGGCTCACTTCAAAAAGGGTCCGCCTAACGGCGGCCAAGAAGGGCTGCCGGGAGTGCGGGTGGCAGAACGACCTCAGCAACTCCTGGAGAGGTTTTAGACTGCTCAACCGATAGAGACTGGCAAGACGCCCGAAACGCCCGCTACAGCCTTCCTGAAAGGCTTTGTCCCGCGCAAAGCGCGTGGAGGATGATGGTGCGGTCGCACAGCGACCGCTGACCCGGCCAGCTGAGGGGTAACGCGGCGTGTCCGATCCGCGCGACACCGGCCTGGAGGAGGGTTGGTCTGGCAGCCGGAACTATCAAAATCGTACCTCACCAATCCTGCCGGCTTGGCGGCGCATGGTGAAAACGGCTGCTCAATCAACTGCTGCGACCGCATTTCTGTAAAATCGTATTTATGTATATACGGCGATACGATTTTATGGATCGTGCTATTGTGTTTGACGGCGTAAGGGTGCTGTGCCGTCTCCGTCTGTGGGAGCAGAGGATCCGATCTTACCGTGCTCGATGTGGTCAACAGACGCTTCATCAGCGCGTTCAAGTTTGGGCTGCTCCATATCCGGTTTGCTCAAGCGTCCCGCTCTATGGCAGGGCGATGCATCGCCCTGACCTCGCCTTCCGCGCCTGCCTCGTTCTCGTCTTAGGGCTCGTCGTCTTCCTTCTCGGCTACCCGGCCGCGTATCTGGCCAGTCACGGCCTCGACACGCGCGCTTGGCCCGCCTTGCCTGGGACCCCGGTCGCCTGGTTCACGCCGGAGGGCAGCGGCCCGGACGCGTGGCTCGCTCTCCTCGTACGGATGGGCCGGACCTATCTTAACATGGTGCTGGGCCGCTCACAGGCGCTCCCCGGTGGCGGGCGTGAGGCCTTCGGCATCGTATGGGGAGCCGCCATTGCGCTCGGCATGTTGATCGTGATGGGCGGCCGCCGCGTGCCGCTGCGTCATCGCCTGCGCCGCTTCGGCGATGCCGACTTCGCCTCGCCACGCGCGCTCGCCCGCATGCGCAAGGGGATTGAACTCGGCCTCAACCCCAAGACAAACCAGGCGGTTCGCGTCCAGGTCGAGGGCAACCTGCTCACCATTGCGCCCCCGCGCTCCGGCAAGACCAGCGGTTTGATCCTGCCCAACCTCGCCTTCCCGGAACCCGGCGCCTGGGCCGGTCCTGCCGTAGTCATAGACCCCAAAGGTGATGTCGTGCGCGCCGTGCGGCAGCGGCGCGAGAGCATGGGCCAGAGGGTGTGCGTGCTCGATCCGCTCAACCTCGCCGGGGGCACGGATCGCTGGGATCCGCTGTTGGGCCTCGACCCTGAGGATGTGCTGGAGCTGCAGAGCATGGCCCGCGCCCTCCTGCCCGAGGCCAGCCAGACCAGCGAGGCCGGTGCCTTCTTCCGCGACCGCGCCGGGGTCCTCGTCGTGGCGGCCCTGCAATGTGTGATCCGAGCCGGCCAGGGCGCGCCCGAGGCCGCCGCCCTGGTGCGCGATCCCAAGGCGCTGCGCGCCGCGCTGGAGGGGTACGACGATGCCGTCGCCCAGGACGCACGCGGCATCCTCGACTCCGACGACGAGAAGAGCCGCGCCAGCATTCTCACGACCGCCGCGCAAGGCTTCAGCTGGATGCTGGACACGCGCATGCAGCAGGTGGTGGCTGGCCACAGCTTCAGCCTCGACGCGCTCTGCGCGGGCGACGCCGACCTGTTCATCGTGCTGCCGGCCGACGACCGCCGCAAGGAACTCAGTGCCTACGTGCGCTGGCTGCTCGCTGCCCTGTTCAGCACCGTGCGGCGCACGCCCGTGGCTGAGCGCCTCCTCGTCATCATCGACGAGGCCTACGTGCTCGGGCGCTTCGATGCGATCCTGCGCGGCGCTGGCGAATTGCCGGGCTACGGCGTGTCGTTGTGGACGTTCTGGCAGTCGGAGGCGCAGATCACCGACACCTACGGCGAGGCGGGCGCCGCCATCCTGCGCGACACTGCTGAGGCCCTGATGCTGTTCAACCTCTCCGGCGCGCAAGGCGCGGAGCGCGAGCGCTGGTCGAGTGCGCTCGGCACCTTTACGGGTGTGCATGAGACAGTCTCGCGCGATCCAACCACCGGCCGGGAGACGAAGAGCGTGGCGCCCGGACCCGAGGCGCTGGTGCCAGCCTCCGAGCTCGCCCGCCTGACCCAGCGCCACACCCTGGTATTCCTCAACAGTGCTGCCTACACCACCGACCCGCTCAAGCTGCGCAAGACACTCGCCCACCGCAACGCGCGCTTTGCCGGCCTGCTCGACCCGGTCGCGCCGGTGCGAGCCACCGCCTGAGGGCCGCACCCGCGCCCATCAGGCAGCGTCAGCACCGGCCTGGGGCGGCGTTCCCTTATCGGGAGAGATAGAGCCCGCTGCGCCAGACCGTACCGTGGCCGTAGCCCTGGCCCGAGTACCAGACCCGGGTCTGTGCCACTTGCGCGTCCAGCCGCTCGACCGGGACCCAGGTTCGGGCTGGAAACGTGTAGCTCTCGACGCGACCGTCCGGACCGATCAGGTTGCTGGACAAAGCCTGAGTCGAAATCGCCAGATGAGGGGTGGCGGACCACGCTGTGTACAGCCACACGCCCGTGATCCCGGCTAAGCCGAGCACGGCCGGGTGCAGGAACTGATGCAGCGCGGCCGCACCGAAGCGGCGACCCAGCGCCTGCAGTCGGCCTCCCGGCCGCCAGCGGCGGCGCGGCCGGGTGAGATCGGCCTGAAGCGAGCGGCGCAGGCTGACCCTGTCCGGAGCGACGACGGCCGGATCATCGAGGTGGCCCAGGCGCTCGCGCGGCGGCATCCGCAGGAGCTCGGCCAGCCGCGCCCGGCTGGCCTGCTGCACCCTCTGCGTGGCCGCCCGCTCGGCCTCCTGCGCCGCGCGCAGGCGCACTTCTACCGTGGAAGGTGGGGTGCGGGAGGGGGAACGTGCCATGAGCCTTCAGCCCTCTAGCCAGCGTGCCGCCGGACCGGCCGCCTGCATGGCCTTGGCCCGGAAGCGGGTGAGATCCTCGACGATGCGGCCGGCCTCGGCGAAGCCGAACCGGTCGGTCAGGCTGTCCTCGGCGGCGGTGAGGTCCTCGCCGATAAAGGGGTCAGGACATAGAACGGGCACAGATATACGCTAAGCGTCTCTGCGCGCACTTATGGGTCGACTCTATGCGTCGACGACTCCAGCATTCCAAAGGCATCCATCGGACAGTTGTAGCATCGCCTCTCGTCGCAGAGCCGGCATATCGTCAGCGCCGAGACAGCGTCGTCAGACATCTGCGCAAGTATTGTCTCGGCAATACGTTCCAGCACGAGGCGGTCAGCATTCGAGACATGGCTAAGGATTTCGGATAAAGTCTCGTTTCTTCGTTGCAGGATCGCAGATAGGCGAGTCTCGCCTGCCTCAGTGAGCATCAGCGCTACTGCACGACGGTCCCGTAGCGCTTTGGATCGAACGGCGAACCCGGCTGCAACCAATCGATCGACAAGCCGCACCGTCCCCGCGTGGGACAAGCCTAGCACCCGTCCTAATTCGTCGATCGAAAGACCGGTCGCGTGACCGATGACGACGATCGCCGCGGTGGTTTCGCCACCGCCGGGTATCGTCGGGTCGAATGCCGCCTTCTTAATTCGATCGGTGATGCCCACTGCGAGGGCGCCGAACAGATTGACGAGCCGGTCCGAGAGTACGTTCAAAGGGTTGCCTCATTCATTGACGGCGCATAGTGTATGCGCAGCGCATATATCACGCCTGTCTAAGCATGAAGGCAGGTCATGCGCCATGATGAAAGCGAGGCACCATGTTTTCGACATTACACATAGCTGAAAAGACGACCGGCTCTCGCGGGTCTCTCGCGTTGCTGCGCTGGGCGCTGGTGGTCATCTTTCTCTGGTTCGGTTGCATGAAATTCACGAGCTATGAAGCGATGGGCATCGCGCCATTGATGAAGAACAGTCCGATCATGAGCTGGATTCCGGCCGTTTTTGGGGTGCAGGGTGGAAGCTATTTTATAGGCACCGTCGAGCTCGCGACGGCCGCTGCGCTGATTATCGGTGCTTTCAACAAGACGGCCTCCGCTCTCGGCGCGGCGATGTCATGCCTGACTTATGCCGTGACACTGACGTTTTTCCTGAGCACGCCTGGCGTCGCCGAGCCGACCGCTGGCGGGTTCCCGGCGATTTCGGCCGGAACCGGACAGTTCCTGTTGAAGGACCTGGTGCTTCTTGCGGCATCAGCGTGCCTTCTACTTGCGTCCATACGGACAGCAGACGCGTGACGGCAAACAGGTGATAGGCGACGCTCCGGACCTGCGCTTTTGCCGAACCATACCCGCCTCAGCCCATAACGATCGACAAACCCTGTCGCTTTGATAGGGTGTTCGAAAACATGCTTTCGAGGGTTTGTCGTACATGCTGGTCGGATATATGCGGGTGTCAACGACCGATGACCGCCAAACGGTCGATCTCCAGCGGGACGCGCTCGTCGCAACCGGGGTCGATCATCGGCATCTCCATACCGACAAGGCATCCGGCGCGCGCGACGACCGACCAGGCCTGAAAGCCTGCCTCGACTATCTGAACGCGGGCGACACACTGATCGTGTGGAAGCTCGACCGGCTCGGACGCTCGCTGCCGCACCTGCTGACGATCGTCACCGATCTGAAGGCGCGCGGCATCGCGTTCCGGTCGCTGACCGAGCAGATGGATACGACCACGCCGCACGGCGAATTGCTGTTCTCGCTGTTCGGTGCATTGGCACAATATGAGCGTGCGCTCACGCGCGAACGGGTGATGGCGGGACTGGCTGCTGCCAAACGCCGGGGACGCCAAGGTGGCCGCCCGCCGATGATCGACGCCGAAACGCTCGAGCGGATCACCGCCGCGCTGGATGGCGGGGCCAGCAAGGCGTCCGTCTGCCGGACCTTCAAGGTGCCGCGTTCGACCCTTCTCGGCACGCTTGCCCGGATCGGCTGGACCGCACCGGCCAAGGTCTAAGCCGATGCCGCGTCGCGCCGTCCTGTCGGACGAGCAACGCGCGGCGTTGCTCGCGCTTCCCGACGACGAAACCCTGCTCGTCCAGCACTGGACATTGAGCCGGGACGACTTGGCCATCATCGTCCGCCGGAGGCGACCGCATAACCGGCTGGGTTTCGCGATCCAGCTTTGCGCGCTGCGCTATCCTGGCCGTTTCCTGCGACCCGGTGAACTGATCCCTGATACGCCGCTCGCGTTCGTCGCAGAGCAATTGCAGGTCGGACCCGAGGTGCTGGCCGACTACGCGACGCGCGGCCCGACCCGGTACGAACAGCTCGATGCACTGCGCGATGCATTCGGCTTCATGCCGCTCAGTCGGCCGCTGCGAACGACGTTGCAGGAATGGCTCCTGCCGATCGCGCTGACGACGACCAGCGGGGCTAGGCTGGCGCGCGTGATGCTGGATGAGTGCCGGCGACGGCGCATCATTGTGCCGGGCATCAGTTCGGTCGAGCGGATGGTCGCACAGGCGTTGCTCGATGCCGAACGCCATGTCGCCGAGCATCTGACCCGAGGACTCGATGCTCGACAGCGCCGGCTGCTCGATGCGCTTCTCCTGCCCCACACAGGCACGAACTTGAGCGATCTGGCCTGGGTGCGGCAGTCACCCGGCAAGCCCGGCCGAAAGACATTCGCCGCCATCATCGAGCGACTGACACTGCTTCGGGCCATCGGGATCGATCCGGATATCGCCGTAGGCGTCCATCCCGAGCGCCTCCGACGCCTGTGCCAGGAAGGCGTGCGGCTGACCGCGCAACATGTTCGGACGCTGCAAGCGACGCGGCGTCGCGCCACATTGGTGGCGACCATCCTCGAAACCATCGTTACCCTCACCGACGATGCGGTGCTGATGTTCGATCGCCTGCTTGGGCAGATGTTCCGGCGCGAACAGAACAGCGCGGACACGACACTCAAGCGCAACCGGCGCACCATCAACGGCAAAATCCGGCTGCTTGCCCAACTCGGCGCTGCCTTGCTCGCCGCCAAGATATCAGGTGGCGATATCGGCGCTGCGGTCGAGGCAGCGATCGGATGGAATGATCTCGGCCGCGAGGTCGATGAAGCCCGCAAGCTGATCCGCCCCGATTCGGTCGATCCCGTCGCGGTCGCCGCGACCAATTACCCCGTCCTCCGACAGGTCGGTCCCTCGTTCATCGCCTCGTTCACATTCGGGGCGGTGCCAGCCTGCCATGCGCTCGCGCGAGCGGTCGCGATCATGCGCGACCTTCATTTTGGTCATCTGCGCAAATTGCCTGCAGGCACGCCAGTCGGCTTCATCCGGCAAGCTTGGCGTCGGGCGATCGGCACCGGCATTCCCGATCGCAGGATCTATGAATTGTGCGTGCTGGTCGAGCTTCGCGACCGGCTTCGCGCCGGCGACATGTGGGTCGAGGGAAGCCGACGCTATCGTGCTGTCGAGCAGCAACTCATTCCTGCCCCCGTATTCGCCAACATGCGCGCGGCCGGCCCCTTGCCGATACCGGCACCGGATACGGCCGATATCTGGCTGGCCGAACGACGCGCCCGCCTCGCCCGTCGATTGGCCGAGGTCGAGCGAAAGGCGGAGACGGACGCGCTGGAAGACGTGCAGCTCAGCTTGGGCAGGCTGCGGATTTCGCCCTTGAAGGCGATTACTCCCGAGGAATCCGATACCGCCCTTGCGCCGCTCTATGCGCATCTGCCCGCGATCCGCATCACCGACCTTCTTGCCGAAGTCGATCGATGGACCGGGTTCAGCCAGTGCTTCACGCATCTGCAAAGTGGCCGTGCCGCGGATGAACCACGTGCGATCCTCACGGCGGTGCTCGCCGATGCCACCAATCTGGGCCATACGCGCATGGCGGAAGCCTGCAATCTCGTGACCCAGCGCCAACTCGGTTGGCTCGCCTCATGGCATCTGCGCGAGGAAACCTACGGTCGCGCGCTCGCCCGGCTTGTCGACGCCCAACACACCGCGCCGCTGGCCGCGCTGTTCGGGTCCGGCACCTCGTCCAGCTCAGACGGTCAGAACTTTCCGCTCGACCGCCGCGCCCAGGCAACCGGCGCAGTCAATCCGCACAAGGGGACAGAGCCGGCTGTCTCCTTTTACAGCCACGTCTCGGATCGCTACGCGCCGTTCCATTCCACAGTTATCTCCGCTTCGGCGAGCGAGGCGGCACAGGTGCTCGACGGGCTGCTCCACCACGGCGCCGATCTGCACATCGAAGAGCATCACGTCGATGGCGGGGGCGTCTCCGACCATGTGTTCGCGCTATGTCATCTGCTTGGGTTCCGGTTCGCGCCGCGTATCCCGAATATCGCCGCACGCCGTTTGCACCTGTTTAACGGCATCGAACCCGGCCCCGATATTGCGCCGCTGGTCGCGGGCCGCATCGACGAAGGTCTGATCGAGGCACACTGGGACGACGTGCTGCGACTGGGAACCTCGATCCGCACAGGCGTCGTCAGCGCCTCGATCATGCTGGAACGGCTCGGCTCCTATCCACGCGCCAACGGCCTGGCACTGGCGTTGCGCGAGATCGGTCGCGTCGAGCGTACCCTGTTCACGCTCGACTGGATCGAGCAGCCCGAACAGCGTCGCCGCGCCACCCGCGAACTCAACAAGGGAGAAGCGGAAAATGCCCTGAAACGCGCCATCTTCTTCCATCGCATCGGCCGTATCCGCGATCATGCGCTGCAAGCCCAAAGCCATCGGGCGAGCGCGCTGAACCTCGTCGCCGGTGCCATCGTCCTGTGGAACACGACCTACCTGCAAGCCGCCCGGATGCATCTCGCCAACCTCGGCCGGCCGGTCCCGCCGGACCTGCTGCAACACCTATCACCGCTCGGTTGGCAGCATATCAATCTCACCGGCGATTACCTCTGGACCGATCCCGATGCGCCATCCACCGCGCTCAGACCGCTTCGCCAGATGCGCGCCGTCGAAGGCACGGCAAAACCTTAGCGTATATCTGGGTCCGTTCTGTGTACCGACCCCGATAAAGCGTAACCCGCCCTTCTGCAGGAGGTCGTTGGCGCGCTCATCGAGGCTGAGCTTCTCCAGCCGGGTCACGGTGACGTCCTTGAAGGCCTTGAGCGCCTTCGCATCGACCGGCCCCTCGATCTGGTTCTCCACGGCAAAACGCGCCGCCGTGAACGGCTTGGCGAGGTCGAGGAGGACGGGGGCGTTGGCGAGTGCGCCAGGTTCGCTGGTGAGCACGACGAGAAGGCCGAATTCCACGCCGCGGCGGGCGTAGCGCGCCTGCGCCTCACCAATCAGCGGCAGAAGTGAGCCGGCCGTGTTGGCGCCGACATCGACGATGACGGGGCCTTGCGCGGCCGCGATGGCGTTGAGTGGGCCGTCGAACTCCGCGCGCGCGGCGGCACCGCCGGTGCGGTTGATCTCGCCGCGCTCGGCCCGGACGGGGAAGAAGCTGACTCGGTCCTCCAACTCGATCAGGCGGCGGTTGGCCTCGATCTCGATGAGGCGGGCTGACGGCAGGCACTCGGCGAGCGCGCGCACCAGCACGGTCTTGCCGGAGCCGCCCTTGTCCTGGGCGACGAGGAGGATGCGGGGCATGGGAGGACCTTCTTCAAGACTTCTTCAGGAGCTGATGCAGATCGTGCAGGCCGGCGCGCCGGATCTCCTCTTCCGTAGCGCGCGCGCTGGACCCGATCGGGGAGGGAAGAGCAGGTTCGGCCGGGACTGGAAGCGGTGGTTCGGGCGGTGGGACAGCCTCGGGGGAGACGGTCAGGTCGGGCCGGGTTCGGCGCCGGGCCTCGCGCTCGGCCTTGCGGCGGGTCTGGGCCTCAACCTGGGTGACGATGGCGGTCAGGCGCGTGGCAGTCAGGGGGCGGCCCTCGCCCTGCGTCACGCCCTGTGCGCTCATGGCTTCGGCGATGGCTGCCCAGGTCACGCCGGCCGCGCGCAGCTGGCGGATGATGGGCAGGCCGGCGCGCACGGCGCGAGTGACCCCGGTGGTCTCCCGGCCGATGCTGCTGTCAGGCCGTTGGGCTTGGGCACGCTTCGCATCGCGGGCGAGGCGCTTGGGATCGAGGGGCATGCCCCTGCGCTAGGGGAGGGCGGGTTAACGGCGCCTTGGCTGCCAGGCTTTGCCAGGGCTGCTAGGCTCTGCCGTTAACTTTGCCGTTAAGGAACCATGGGTGGGGTAGGGTCACACCACACGCACTAGGTCGCAGACTCATTAAGCTCGGAGCCAGACGCGGACAGCTGCGAGCTTGACGCTGGCGAGGAAGTTTTCCGGATCCTTGTCGTATCGGGTCGCGACCGCGCGGAAGTGCTTGATCTTGCTGAAGAACCGCTCGACCAGATTGCGGTACTTGTACAGGAAGGCGCTGAAGGCGGGCACGGTCTTGCGGTTGGGCATCGGCTTCACGTTGGCCCACGCTCCCTGCTCGGCCAAGCGCTCGCGCCGCGCATCACTGTCGTAGGCGCGATCACCCAGAAGGGTCTGCCCTGGGCCGAGATCGCCGAGCATGTCGTCGGCCGCCCGACCGTCATGCGCTTGGCCTTCGGTGATCTTGAGCGCGATGGGCCGGCCCTCGGCATCCACCAGCGCGTGGATCTTGCTCGTCAGGCCGCCGCGCGAGCGACCCATGCCACGGGATCGGTCGTCTTTTTTTTAGCGCAGCCCGCGTGCTGATGCACCCGCACGCTGGTGGCGTCGATCATCTGCAGGTCGCCCTCGTAAGTCTCTGACACGGCTTTCAGAAGTCGATCCCAGACCCCGCGCTTGCGCCAACGCCGGAAACGGTTGCCGCACGTCGTGTGCGGGCCGTAGCGCGCCGGGATGTCGGCCCAGGGCGCGCCCGTGCGCAGCCGCCAGAAGATCCCGTTCAGCACCCGCCGGTCGTCCGCCCGCTCCTTGCCGCGAACGTCCGTCGGAAGAACCGGCTCGATCGCCGCCCACTCCGCATCCGTCAGGTCAAACCGCGCCATTCGTGATCCTCCAGTCCTGAAGGACCAACGACACAGCCGCTCAACCGTGCCGCCGTTATGAGTTCACGACCTAAAGCTGCCGATCGCTAACCATAGGGAGCTGAGAGGCCGGCCAAGCCCTTGTGGCGGCTCAGGCTCGGCTGCCACGGTCCCGCTCCTGCTCCCGCCGCCACGACCTCCGGCCCCCATGTCCGCCGCCCAGAGCCTGACGCTGCCTCTCACACCCGAACTCGCCGCGCGCCTTGCCGCCGCCACCGAGCGCACCGGCCTGCCGGCGGAGGAACTCGCGCTGCGGGCGCTCGTCGACCATCTCGACGGGATCACCGCCTACGGCCGGCTCGGCGCGGAGATGGCCTTCATCAAGGACCGGCTGGCTGAGCTCGCCGGGATCGTTGGCGACGCGCTGGCCGAGCCGACACCGGCGGCGATGGCCGAGATCTGCCGCTACCGGGCGAAGGCCTCGTCCCCGTGACTGCCTCGCTGCACGCGCTCGGCTGCGGAGCGTCGGCGGGTGCGTACTACACCAACGACCCCTACCGCGAGACGTACAACCGGGACGAGTACTACGTCCAGGACGGCGGTGGCCTCTGGTGGACGCAGGGCGCTGCGATCGTGCGCCACGGCGCCCCGGTCGTGCTGGAGAGCTTCCGCGATCTCTGTGCCGGATTGAACCCGGCGACGGGCCAGCCGCTGGTGCGCGGGGCCGGGGTGGGACACCGGGCGGGCTGGGATCTGACCCTGACTGCACCCAAAACCGTTTCGCTGCTCTGGGCTGCGGGTGATCCCGAGGCACGGGCGCAGCTGGAGGCCATCCACGCCGCGGCCGTCGAGGAGGCGCTCGGCTTCCTGTGCGCGGAGGAACTGGTGGAGGTCCGGCTCGGGGCCGGCGGCCACCGGCGCGAGCCGCCGGCCGGCCTAATGGTCGGGCGCTTCGATCACTACACCTCGCGGGCCGGTGACCCGAACTGCCACACGCACTGCGTTCTGATCAACGCCGCCGTGTCTAAGGACAAAAAGCCTAGAACTCTGGAGCCGGAGCGGCTCTACCAGTGGCAGCTCGTGGTCGGCAGCGCCTACCGGGCCGCGCTGGCCGAGCGCCTGGTGGGCGAGCTCGGCCTGTGCTTGCGTCCAGCGGGCCAGGGGCAGTTCGAGATCGCCGGCATCCCGGAGGCGGTGATCGAGGCCTTCTCCAAGCGCTCGGTCGCGATCGAGGCGCAGGTCGGCGGTGATCGGGCAGCCGCCTCGGGGGCGCAGAAGGAGGTGGCGGCGCTCGCCACCCGCGGCGCCAAGGCCGATCTGCCGACCGGGCCCGCGCTGGAGGCGCGCTGGCACGCCGAGTTCACCGCGCTCGCGCACGATCCTTGGGCCGCGGTGCGCGCAGCGTCGCGGGAGCTGGTCCGGGAGCATGTGATTGAGCGCGGGCCGGAGCCCGCCTTCGATCCGCCCGAGATCGCCGGTGCGACGCCAGTGGCACGCGCAGCCTCCGCCCTGTTCCGGCACGAGAACGTGCTCACGCGCCGAAACCTGATCGAGCGGGCGCTCGACGAGGCGGCGCTGCAGGGGCTTGGGCTCGCGGCGGTGCGGGCCGAGTTGGCAGAGTTGGAGCAGTCCGGCCAGCTCGTGCGCCTGGTGCAGGCAGAGCGGGAGGCCTGCTGGACGACACCGGGGATCGCTGCCGCCGAGTCCGCGCTGCTGCGCGCCGCCGACCGGCCCGCGGCCGAGCGCATGGTCCCGGCACCGGTCGTGGACGCGGTGCTGGCCAGCGCCGCCCCGCTCGCCGAAGAGCAGAAGGCAGCCCTGCGCCACGTAAGCGGTGCGGCCGCCGTCAGCGTGCTGGAGGCGGGGGCCGGCACGGGCAAGACCACGACGGCGAAGGCGCTGGTCGAGATCGCGCGGTATTCCGGGCTTCAGGTGATCGGCCTGGCGCCGAGCTGGGTCGCGGCCGACGAGCTCGGCGCCTCGACCGGGATCCCGGCGCAGGCGATCGCCAAGTGGCGCCACGACCAGGCGCGCGAGGCAGACGCAAGCCTAGGCCCCGACACCCTGGTGCTGGTCGACGAGGCCGGGATGGTCGGCACGAAGGATCTCTGCGCGATCCTGGCGGCGGCGGAGGCGGGCGGGGCCCGCGTGGTCTTGATGGGCGACCGGCGCCAGCTCGCCTCGGTGGCGGGGGCGAGCGCCCTGCGGGCGGTGAACGACGTGCTCGGCCGCCACGCCACGCTATCCGAGGTGCGGCGCCAGGCTGTGCCCTGGCAGCGGGCGGCGTCGGTGCTGATGGCGCGCGGCGAGGTCGAGGCGGGCTTGCGTGCCTACGCCCGGTACGGCTGCATCGAGCTCGTCGCCGGCGCCCCGGCCGTGCAGGCGCGGGCGCTTGCCCTCTGGTCCGAGGCACGGGCGCGGCACGGGGCGGACGCGGTGCTGATGGTGACGCGACGCAATCGCGACGCGACCGAGCTGAACCGCGGCGCCCGTGCCCTGCTGCGGGCTGAGGGTGATCTGACCGGACCAGACGTCGAGGTCGTGGCGCGCGACCGCGAGAACCGGCCGCGGGCGCTGAGCTTGGCGGTCGGAGACCGCGTCCGCTTCGGCGAGAGCCTGAGTCAGCACGGCATCCGCAACGGCACGCGGGCGACGGTCGAGGCGATCGGGGCGGACGCGGGCGGGGCGCTGCGCCTGCGGGTGCGGCTGGAGGACGGCCGGCGGGTTGAGGATGCCTATACCAGGTTCGTGCCGGTGCGGGCGCGCCGAACGGCGCAGGTGCAGCCGTCGCCGCGGATCAGCCTCGGCTATGCTGGGACCGCCTACGCGGTGCAGGGCCGAACCTGTGCGGCGACGATCTACTGCGGGTTTACGGCCGGCGATGCGCGCGAACTCTATGTGGGGCTGACGCGCCACCGGCAGGAAGCGCATCTGGTAATCGAGCGCGAGCGCCTGGAGGCGGCGGTGCGGGTGCGCCAAGTGGATCCGCATCTCACACCGAGCACCGCCGAGCTGCAGGAGCGGCTGTTCGTCGAAGCGCGCCGCTACAGTGAGAAGGTGAACGTGGTCGACCATGTCGAGGACAGGGCGGCGTTCGTGCGCAGCGGCGCGATCCCGCCGCCCCGTGCCGAGATGCGCCTCGATTTGCAGAGCGGCTTTGCGGCGGCGCGAGCCCTGCGCCGGGTGTTGCAGGAGATGAGCGAAGTGCCACGGCAGGCACTCCGACAGCTGGCTCGGGGCGTACGCCGCGCGGAGCGCCAGGTCTCGCCCCGTATTCTTCGGCTGGTCGAAGACATCCGGGGAACTCTGCCGGACGTCGTTACGCGTGAGCGGTCGGGCCGGTCCCACTCAGGACCGGATTACGGACGTTGAGGGGCTCTGTTGGAGGCGGCAGGGCGCCAGCTTGAGCCGGTCGCCGCGTGCCGTAGGCGTCGTCTCTTGCGCTTGGCGGGCTCCGCCTCGCCGGCCGAGCCCACAGCGCATCAGAACGGGTCTGTCAGGAACGGCCGGGACCAGACGTTACAGGGCTGGCTCACGGAGCAGTGGAGCTTGGTCAGGGCCGGAAGGCTGCCCGGTGTGTCGAGCAACTCGTTCTGCACCAAGAGTCCGCCGGTCAACAGGATGGTCACGAGGAAGAACAGCGGGTGGCGGATGAGCCGCGTGAAGGTGCGATAGGGCGCGAAGCGCTGGGCGGCGGCATCGATGGCATCGCAGAGAGGGAGCAGAGGCCGAAGCCGGCTTGGCAGCAGGGCGTACAGGGCCAGAGCGGCGATGATCGCCAGGATGATGCCCCGCACCTCAAGCTGCTCGCCGATGCCGAGCGCGGTGATGTTCTGACGGATGAGGTCGAGCCGACGGATCAGAGGAGTGTTCTGGGGGTCGAAGCCCTCGACGCTGGCGTCGATGAGCTCGGAGGCGGGCACCAGCTTGACCCCGACGGGATCCGCGCGGGTGACCGGCGGAACGAGCTGGAAGAGCAGGAAGGTAGCAAGACCGAGGGTGGCCAGGACGGCCAGGGCCTTGCTGAGGATGAGATTGCGCATGCGTGTGTTCCCCGTGTTGGTGGAACACGAGGAGCGCATGTTCGCCGAGCTTCGTCAAAGACTAGCTTGTGACAGAGTTAATTTAACTCTGTCAAAATGACACGGGGCTGCGCTCGTGGCAAGTACATGGTCGAGATGTGGTTAACAAAAGGTTAACTACAGGGTTGCCGTTACATGGCCCGGCTGCTAGTTCATTGGTTTGCAGTCGAGCCGTTCTCAACGGAGGCGACTTCTAGGATCCGTGAAACGCTACTGGAACAGCCCACTGACTGAACACGTAGCCGAGCTGGCGTGCCGCCATTCGCATAAGGGCAGGTTACGGAACGATAAAATGACGAGCGCGGCTTGCAGAGCTGTCGGAATCCCTCTGTGACAGAGAGACCGTCGGGCCGGTGATCACGGACGTAGGCCGGCTTCTCGGCAGCGGCTTGCTTCACAGTGCCCCTTTTAAAAACTCAAGCTCAAACGCCTGTCGGCCGACAAGCCGTTCGAGCGTGGCGATCCGTGCCTCATAGGCCTGGATCGTGTCGGCGGCGGCTGCATCGTCGTCGAGCGCGCCAGCCTCGTATTTCTGCACCCAGACGCGCAGGAGGTTGCGCGAGGGGTCATGGCGCTTGGCCAAGCCGAGCAGCGTCTCGCCCGACGGGTACTCCTGTACGACCTGGCGCTTGAATGCGATGCTGTGGGAACGATGTCGGTCCACGGTCTTCATCCTCCGAAGACCCAGTGATCCGGTCAATTAGTCCTGCCCGAACTGTCCACCCCCAGGGGCTCACTCCAAACTCTGATAGGGCTCGGAACAAAAGAGGCCGCCCTCAAGCAGCGGCCCGAAGTCACGGGAGGAAACGTCCTTGGAAGGGCTGCAGCGCAGCGGCGCTGACGCTATCGCATTGCTGCACTGCGATAAGTCGCCGGGCGCCGCAGAGTTCCACCCCGCTGTGCTGTTAATGCACGAGCCCCACCGACCCAGCCCGCGGGGAAGGGGGGTCACCTTGGACCGAGCCGGTGGGTGTCCCTTGGGAGGACGCTAGAGAGCTTGGTGCGGCAATGCAGCAATTGAAGGATGGCTGCTGGCAATCACGCTACAGATGTCAGTTTGTGCTGGTCAGCCTGCCGGAACTGCACGTTCGCGCTCGACCCTGAGCGGTGCCGCAATTCACAGCTGAACCGGCGCCCGTCTTCGTCAACGACCAGATCAAACCGGTCGGGAAGGCGGATCTGCTCCTTCACATGAAGCCGTGCGCCACCATTCGAAATGTCGCGGATCGAGCATGCGATCACGCTCCCGCCTGGCACGTGGATGCTGGCTGGTAGCAGGACTCGGATCCGACGCTCGGCGCGACGCTCCTCCATGCCGACGGTCCAATCGTCCAAGCTGGTGCTGATGCTGGACACACCGCTGGCCGCATGTCGCATGCTCGACAGGATGTCGCCCGTCGCCCGAGCTTGCTCGTCCATCGAAGCGCTTACACCATCGACGTGCGAGCTGATCGCGCCGATCGCCGCGGTGATCGAGGCGAGCGTCGTCGCCACCTCGGCCGATACGGTCTGCATGCCGACGACCTCCCCACTGATCCGGGCAGTGGCGGCTGCGGCTTGGCCGGCCAACTCCTTCACCTCAGTGGCAACGACCGCGAAGCCTCTACCGGCCGCACCCGCCCTGGCAGCCTCGATTGTGGCATTCAAGGCCAGTAAATTGATTTGCTGAGCGATGCCTGCGATTGCCGTCGCGACGCCACCCATCGCGGTAGCGGCAGCCTGCAAGCGCTCCGTCGCCGCGTCGGCTTCGCTCGTGCGGCCGTGAATGTCGTCGACAACCGTCTTCGACTGCGCCATGCCATGCGAGATTTCTTGGGCAGCCGCGTTCATGGTCTCAGCTGCATTGGTGATCGCTTGAACGTTGTCGAGCGTCCGCTCGGCGGCCTCGACCGCAAATGAGCGCGCTTCCATGTTCGCGGTGACGTCGGTCGCATACTTGACGATCTTAGTCAGCTGGCCGGTCGGACCGAAGATCGGGTTGTAGCTGGCCTGGATCCAGACCGGGCGGCTGCCCTTCCCAAAGCGCTGGAACATTCCGCCAAGAAACTCGCCGGTTCGCAGGCGATCCCAGAACGCCGCATATTCCGGCGACTGCGCGTAGCCGGGCTCGACGAACATGGCGTGATGTCGCCCGCAAATCTCCTCGATCCGGTAGCCGAGTGCACCGAGGAAGTTCGCGTTGGCGTCGAGCACCGTTCCGTCGGGGGCGAATTGGATCACCGCCTGTGATCGGTTGACGGCCGCCAGTTGCCCCGCCGCGTCCGTGGCCAGCAGCTTTTGCACGGTGACGTCAACGGCGAACTTGACCACCTTCACCGGCACGCCGTCCCGGTCGCGGATCGGGTTGTAGGTGGCTTGGATCCAAAATTCGCGGCCACCCTTGGCTATGCGGCGGAACTCGCCAGAGGCGAACTCGCCGCGTGAGAGCTTTGCCCAAAATTCACGATAAGCCGTACTCGCCTGCTCATCTGCATCTACGAACAGGCTGTGATGGCGGCCTTGGATCTCATCGAGCCGATAGCCAACCGCATTGAGGAAGTTCTGGTTGGCGACTAAGATAGTCCCGTCGAGGGTGAACTCGATCACGGCCTGCGAACGATGCAGGGCGTCGAGCTGACCGTCGTGGTCGATGTGGCGCAGAACCTGCTCGGTGATGTCGGTGGCGAACTTGACGATGCGAGTGACCCGTCCTGCACGGTCCAGCACAGGGTTGTACGTCGCCTGGATCCAGACAACTCGATCGTCCTTAGCGATCCGCTTGAACTCACGGGTCTGCGCTTCGCCGCGACGCAGGGCTGCCCAGAAGGCGCGGTACTCGTCGCTGTCGCGCTCGGCAGCGGGAACAAACACGGTGTGGTGCTGCCCCTTCACCTCTGCGAGGTTGTAGCCCATCAGGATCAGAAAGAGACTATTGGCCGTTACCACCGTGCCATCAGGCAAAAACTCGATCCGCGCTCGGGACTTATCGATCGCCGCCATGAGGGCACGAAGCTCAGCGTCGAACAGCGGCACCAGACGTTTCCTTACCCAGCTTGCTCGAAGGCAACTTCACCCTCCAACGGATTTGTGCACGATAGAGTTGAGCGAACGTTACTAATCAAATCCTGAGGGCTTATCGACACGATCTCACAATCACAGCGCGCGTCGACGCACTCATGAGTTGCGCTTGAAATGGCCCCTGCGAGAGTAGCGCTTCAATGCTTTGGACTATCGCCTGTGATTAGGCGTGGAATAAGGGTTCATCCGCACTTTCGGTGCTGCGGGTCTGTTGTCCGATCAAGCTTTGCCGGTCTCAGTTCACGCGGCATGGAGGACGCGCTGGCGTAGGAGATCGAATCCGGCTCTGCCGTACATGCTGCGCTTGATCAGTTTCAGGCGGTTGACCTGCCCCTCGACAGGACCGTTGCTCCAGGGTTCGACGATGGCGGCGCGCACGGCTGGCTCGTCCCGCCGGAGCCCTGTGACGAAGCCGCCGAGATCGGTCGCGGCTGCAGCGTCCAGCCAGGGCGTCAGTCCGGTGGGATCGTTTTGGCGCAAAAGATCGGCGAAGGCGCGGATAACCTCGGCTGCTTGGCTCAGCTTCGGCGCGGCGCTGCAGAGCGCTTCGGTGAAGGCGCGATCCTCCGGCGACAGCGCAGCCAGGTCGCCAGTGAGCCATCGGGTGATGCGGCGCGTCGAGGGGATCCGAGTGGACGGTGGTCGAGCCGGTGCCCCGCGCTTCCGACGCGCAGCCCAGCGCCGGACGATATCGTAGCCACCCGTGAAGCCGTGTGCGTGCAACTCCCGGTAAAGCGCGGTGGCGCTGTGCTGGCCTTCCTGCCAGCGGGCCTCAACGAAGGGGAGATGGCGGTCGAGCCGGCTCGAACCCGGTGCGCGACGGTAGGGCACGAACCGGCCTGCCCGCACCCAGCGGCGCACGGCGTTGCGGGACGCGCCGAGACGGCGAGCGATCTCCTTGGTCGGCAGACCTTCGCCGTGGAGGCACAGGGCCGCCTCACAGCGATCACGTCGTCGGCTCGTCACCTCCGGCTTGGCTGCGGTCTCCCTCAGGCCAGGGGAGGCCGAGGGATCCTTCTCGGCGCGGTGGGCCACGCTCCGGATCTGGGGCTGGTGTCGTTCGACCACGCCGCGCAGCGCCTCGGATGCGTTGACGAGCAGGTGCCAGCGATCCGCGACCTGCGTCGCCGTCGGCGCTCCCGTACGCGCAGCCTCGGCATAGGGCCCCGAGCGGTCACGGCTGACGACAGTCACGCTCGGATGGGCAGCGAGCCAATCCCGCACCGGTGCCGCAGAGCGGCCGGGCAACAGGTCGATGACGCGCCGCCGCTCCAAGTCGCACACGATGGTGCCGTAGGACCGGCCGCGTCGCCACGCCCAATCGTCGATGCCCACCACCCGCGGCGGCGGAGACGGTACGGTCCCGCGACGACGGATCAAGCGCAGGACGGTGTCGCCGCTGATAGGCATGGCCAGCCGCCGCGACAACCTTGCGCCGGCCTCACCACCCAGCACCATGCCGATGTCGGTCTGCGCCTCAGCCAACCGGTCGCTGCGGCGCGCCTTGCGCGTGCCCAGCCCCGGCACGCGTTCGGCGAAGATCCGCCCCGGGCAATGGCCGCAGCGGAAGCGGCGGACCTGCACCCGCCATGTCACCGACCGGTCCTGCCAGGGCAGGTCCTTGAACGTCCGCCAATACCTGCTGTGCACCCGCGTCGAAGCACGCCCGCAGACCCGACAGGACGCCTGGGCCGCCGTGGTCCGGGCAGTGATCAGCAACCCCGTTTTATCCAGCGTCAGGTCATCGACGTGCAGGCCGTCCGGGACCGACGGCATCGACGGGTTCGAGATCGGCATCGCGCTGCCCTCGGGCCACCATGCGAATCAACGCCCAAACCACCGCTCCGCACCGAAAGTGCGGATGAACCAAGGTTCAACGCTGTTTGACAAATCGGACCAAGTATATCAGTCGTGTTTGGCAGCGTTGCGCCATCCGGCTTTGGCTAGCCAGTTCAGCGCCGAGAGGCTCGGCATGAACAGATACTCGCCGCCTTTCATGATGTTGAAGGTCTGCACGCCATCGATGCGCCTGCGTGCTGGCGTCTGCGGGATCGTGAAGCGTCGTTCCCCCTCGTGCAGACCAACGACCGGATCCCGCTCCTCCCCGAGGTCGATGAAGTTGCCGCGGTTGATCCATTCCTGCTGCATGAACTCGATCGTGTCGTAGGCACGCGCGCTGATGAAGATGAAGAAGATGCCGCGCTCGCTCCTAGCATCGTCCTCCGGCGTCACCTCCTCCGAGTAGACGGGCCCGAAGGTGCTGGAGCGGCGGATGATGCGATGGATGTTGACATCGGTGAGCAGCGTCAGCTCGGCGTCGCGCGGGTTGAGCCGGCGCATGTGACAGCCGAGCGGGACGCGGCGGCCCTTAGGGTCGTCCGCGTAGGCGAAGTTGTTGTTCCGGCGCGGATCGGCGCCGAGGTCGGGATTGTCCTCGTCGGGCGCGAGGGCGAGCGGGGCGCCCGAGCGCCAGCGCCCGAACATCTTGGCGGCGAGGCGCTCGCGTTCTTCCAAGGTGTCGCTATGAGCCTTGAGGAAGGCGTTGAAGCAGCCGACGCGGCTCTGGTACTTGCGCAGCACCACGAAGGTGCCGTTCCGCCCCAAGGCAGGCGGCTCCGGCATGGCGAGCGGCACGCCGGTCTCGCTCGGGTAGCCGAGGAGGAACTCGCCGGCCTTGATCGGCCGCGCCTCGCCGGGCAACGGGGCCACGCCGCTGCCCTCCACCGCCGGCTGCGAGATCGAGTCGCGGAAGCCGAACGGGTTCTTCGCCCCCTCAGGCGCGCCGAAGCGATGCTCGCCGAGTAGCGTCACCCCCGCAGTACGGTCGAGCTCCGCATGGGCAGTCGCGAGCGCCTTGTCGAGGGCGGTATCGTCGACCGCGTAGATGGTCAGCGCGAGGTGGCATTGGCCGGGCGTGAACACCGCGTCCCAGTTCTCCGGCGCGTTCGGGCCCTGATCGCGCAGCTGCGGCGCGCGTGCGGCCATGCCCTGCTGGAAGGGCAGCGGGAACGTCTTGAGCTGCTCCTCGGGCAGACCGAGGGCCTGGAGCCCGTCGTAGCTGAGGGCAACGCCGATCCAGTGGTCGAGCTCATCGGTCCAGGTATCAGCCGATGCGATATGCGGCGCGAGGCGTCCGAGCAAATTGCGCGCACCCTCCGCGTCGTCGAAGTGGAGCATGGCATGGACGCCGACATACGGCTCGGGTCGGCTGCGCAGGATCAGCGCCTGGATGTCGTCGAGCTCCAGCGAGACGGTCTCCCGGCGGAAGCGCGATGCGAGTCGTTCGATGATCGACATGCCTCAGCCCACCTTGTCCAGGAACTCGTTGAAGGCCCGCTCCAGGCGCTGGAGCCGGCGCACGTCGACGACCGTGACCTGCGGGTTGGCCACGAACCAGCCGGCAGCGGTGACCTGGTGCCCGGCGATGAAGTCCTTGACCTTGGGGCTCTTGATCCCCGGCCAGCCCTCGACCGACTGGAACAGCAGGTCCATCAGGTCCGGGATCTTGGTGGCGAAGTCGTTGATGTACGTGTCCCAGTCGCCGTCATAGGTGGTGGCGAACAGGATGCGCGTGTCGTCGTCGAAGAAGGCGAAACGCATGTCGTGGAGCGTGCCGACCTTCTGCGCGCCATCGAAGTTGCCGTTGACCAGGCCGAAGATGCGGCGCAGCCGCTCGGCGCCTCCCGGCTTCAGCTTGGCGATCGCCGTCAGCTCGGAAACGTTGCCGGACTGCGCGCCAACCCGCCCGGCCGAGCCCGCGGAGCCCTTCAGGTCGGGATTGTGCCGGGTCATCATCTGTTCGAGCGCGAGCTTGGCGAGCTGCGGCGCGTCGCCCGCGACCTCCTCGATCCGCCGGCGTATGGCTTGCAGGCGGGTCTCGTCGATCTGCGGGGTGTCGTTACTGTCGGTCATGGATAACTCCTCTGCGTCCGCGGTTCGGAAGCGCCCGTCAGTCAGGGATCTGTTCGATCGACGTCGGCTCGACGCGCGGCCGGGCATTGAGCGCGTGTCGACGGGCGCTCGACCGTTCGTAGGCGGCGATGCGCACCCGCATGATCGAGCCGAGCGGCCTGTGCTCCTGGATGCCATGCCAAGGATTGAACGAGAGCACGTCATCACCGTAGACGCGCCGGGCCGGAGAGTAAGCATCCTGCGGCGGGAGCCGCAGGGTGGCGACCGGCTGGTGCGGTGAGATATCGTCCGGCCAGAGCACCGAGGCGTCCTCGACCGGCATCGCCGCGAGATCGGTGCAGAGCTGGGCACGGAGCTGATACTCGGCCCCTTCTGTCCGGAAGTGCTCGACGACGAGATCGCGCATAGTCCCGTCGTCGACCGGGCCGATTTCCTTGCCGGTCAGCGCCCGCACGTTGGCGGACAACGGCGCGGCGCTGATCTTGGCGACGTGGTCGCCGAAGCGGAGCGCCGCCATGGAGTGGTAGGTCTCGCCGAGCAGGTGGGCGTTGTCCCGGGCCAACCCGCGCAGGGTCGCGCCGGGCGTGAGACCGACCGCTTCGGCCGCCGACTCGATCCCGCGCGCGGCGCCGGCGAGCGCCCGCTGCAGGAAGGCGGGGTTCCGGGCGTTCTTCTCCAGGAGACCGACGAGCTGCCTGTAGGCCTGGATGGTACCGAAGCTGAGGACGGGGATGTTGACGAGCAGGAAGTCCTGGTTGCCTCCCGCGTCCTCAGGCAGGAGGCGTTCACCCTCGACCCCGAGCACCTTGATCGCCATGCCGCGCGGGGCCGGGACCGTGTCGGAGTGGATGTCGCCGGGCGCGGAGGACAGGCGCACGACGACGGGGTAGACGGCGGGTCGTGCGAAGATCCCCTGCTGCAGGTGTGCCGGCAGCCCGTCAGATATGACGAGCTCGCCCGTGAGGATGCCGTGGCTCTTGGCGTGGGCGTCGCGGACCGCGTGACGATGCCGCTCGAACGCCACATGGTTCGAGCGCGCCATGACGTCGAGGATTTCTGCCGTCAGGGCCGCTTCATCGGGTTGTTGAACCTCGACATCCGGCGTGTAGCGGAGATAGGGCCTTCCGGCGTCGCGGTGAGAATTCCCGTCGAGCGTACTCATGCCGCGAGCTCCGCCGATACGCCCGGTGCGACGGCGTCGATGGCCAAAAGCAGGTGCCGTGGACCGCGCAGCGAGGCGCCGGGGCGGTATGGCGGTGGGTCGGCGAGAAGCCGCGGCGCCCGCAGCCGCTGGGCCAGCGCGACGAGTGCGACCTCCGCCTCGATCCGCGCCAGCGGAGCTCCCACGCAGTAGTGCAGGCTGCCGCCGAACCCGAAGTGCTGGTTGTTCGCGCGGTCGGGATCGAAGCGGTCCGGATCGGCGAAGCGCAGCGGGTCGCGGCTGCCGGACGCGAGCAGGAGTACTACCGGCGCCCCTTCCGGGATCGTGGTTCCCCCGATCGCGATGTCGGCGCGCGCCAGCCGCGTGCGATAGTGGACGGGCGGCTCGTAGCGCAGCAGCTCCTCGATCAGCCGCGGCGCGATCGCCGGCTCCCGGCGCAGGCGTTCCAGGTGCTCGGGGAAGCGGAGCAGCGTCAGGACGCCGTTGGTGATCAGGTTCACGGTCGTCTCGTGACCCGCGACCAGGAGCAGGACGGCCGTGGCCACGAGGTCGTGGTCGTTCATGCGCTCGCCGTCGTGCCCGGTCGCGAGCCCGGAGAGCAGGTCGTCCTGCGGCGCCTGGCGCTTCTCCTTGATCAATCCCCGCAGGTAGTCGGAGATCGCCGTGAACGCTTCCTCGGTCCTGCCGGCGTTCTCGCGGTCCGTACGCCGGTCCGGTTCGAGGGCGGTGGCGAGCTGCGTCGCCCATCCCTGGAACCGGGGCTCGTCCTCGCGCGGGACGCCGAGCAGCTCGCAAATCACTGTAACCGGCAGGGGGTAGGAGAAATCGTCCACCAGATCGAGGTCGGTCCGGTCCCGCAGCCCGTCGAGAAGGGCGTGGGTGAGCTGCTCCGCCTTGCGGTGCATTGCCCGCACGCGGGCAGGTGCGAACTCGCGCATGACCTGCCGGCGCAGGAGATCGTGATCCGGCGGATCGCGGAAGATGAAGGGACGATGGCGCGCGGTGATCCGGCTTCGGATCGGGCGGACGAACAGGTCGCGCAGGGGATGCCCGGTCCAGCGGAACAGAGGCGGATCGGGCAGATCCTCCGAGCTGATGCGCGGATCGTACAGGAGGCGGTAGAGTTCCGCGTGGGTGCTCACGACGTAACTGCCGTCGTCTTGGCGGCTCACGGGCGTCCGGCGCATCTCGGCGTAGAGCGGGTACGGGTCGGCGCGGTTGGCCGGATCGAGGATCTGCTGGAACAGCGTGCCGTTCACGGTGAGCTCCTGTCGGACGGTGGTGCGGGATGCGGTTAGGGCACGGTCTGGGCCAGGGGTCGAGGCCGGATATCGGCTTGGTCGAGGGCGCCGACGATCGGTGGGAAGGGAGCCCCCTCTGTCACCGCGGCTCGGTAGGCGGGCAGCCAACGGGCGCTGTCTACGGAGACAGCGGCCACGGTTCGCCCCTGCGCGCCGTACACGCCGATGAACCGGCGATCCCGCAACGAACCCTGGACGACCGCGAATTGGTCGGCCCCGGCCGGCAGGCCGACGAGCTTGATGTTGAGACCGAATTGCTGCGACCAGAAGTCCGGCAGGTGGTCGTAGGAGACCAGCCCCGCTTCACCGGCGGCCATGTTCCGGGCTGCCGTCTCGGCTTGAGCGACCGCGTTGCCCCAGTGCTCGACGGCGAGGTGGCGGCCGCCGTAGATGGCGCTCGGCCAGTGAGCAATATCGCCGGCCGCGAAGACATCCGGCACAACTGCCCGGGTGGTGCTGAGGACGCGGCAATGGGCGTCGACGCGCACGCCTTTGGGCGAAACCTCCAAGCCCGCACCGGCCAGCCACTCGGTGTTGCGCAGGGCGCCGAGGGCGGCGACGACGCAATCCGCCTCGATCCGCTGGCCGGTGCGCAGGATGGCCGCGACGACCCGGCTATCCGCATCGGCTTGAAATCGCGCGACTTCCGTCTCCAGGCGGAGGTCCACGCCGCAGTCGCGGATCACGTCCCGCATGAAAGCGGCCGTGACGGAACCCAGGGCATGAGCCAACGGGAGCGCACCGCGCACCGCCAGGGTCACGTCGAGGCCGAGATCGCGGCAACACGACGCGATCTCACAGCCGATAAACCCGCCACCGATGATGAGCACGCGGCGCGGTTTCCAGGCGAGGCCGCGTGCGAGATGCTCAGCGTCCGCGTGGCTGCGGAGCGTGTACACGTTTGAGGAAGCTGCTTCCGCACCGTTCGGCCACGGACGTGCCCGAGTCCCGGTCGCGATGAGCAACCGGTCGTATACGATCTGCGTGCCGTCCGAGAGGTAGATACGATGTGCGAGCGTATCGAGCTCCAATGCACCGACCCCGAGGCGGAACGTGGCATCCAGATCGGCCCGTTGCGGCAGGGAGGTGTCCGCGCCGTACAGGCCGCGGAGCACCTGCTTCGACAGCGGCGGCCGATCGTAGGGCGACTCGTGCTCGTCACCGATCAGGATGATCCTGCCTCCGTAGCCCACGTCACGCAGTGCGTGCGCCGCGGACAGGCCCGCGAGCGAGGCGCCGACGATGACGATCTGGCGAGGAGCTTCGGTGGGCGCTGTCATTGGTCGCCCGCTTTCTGCGGCATAGGGACTGGAATGTCGCTCGTCGCAGTAATGGCACGTACCGGGCAGGCCTGCACCGCGCGCTCAATCTCGGCTCGGGCGGCTTCGTCGGGCGCCGTGTCGTAGACCAACGCTTCTGCACCATGCAGGGCGAAGTGGTCCGGAGCGGCGTAGATGCACTGCGCGTAAGCTTGGCAGCGGTTGAGGTCGACGACGACCTTCATGGATGACACTCCGTCGAAGGGGGAAAGCGCCGGTAGCAGCAATCACTGGAGGACGCGGAGCGTCAGTCGTGCGACCTCCCGGCGGAGGATGACGCGCTCGTCCCCTCATCGAACACGGCACCGCAGCGGGCACTCAACTGCTCGCGGTGTTGATGCATGCAGGCGATGATCGCCGGACGGTTGGGCACGTTCTCCGCACACAGGCGCAGGACGTCGCTGCGACACGCCAAGGTCGCTTCCGTGATACTTGTCTCGGCGGCAGCGCCGTGGAGACCGCTACCAACGACAAGGGAAAGGAATAAGATTGGGAGGGTCAAACGCAACATGATGCGGCTCTCTGGATGCGCCCCGTTGGAGAACCATAAAGGAAATAATAGGTTCCTTTTCAAGTAGGAACGTCCCGGGGAGGTATGCAGTGACGACAAGCCAGAAGGATGCGTCGCCGTCGGCGTCGAGGAAGCGTGCGCTGAGCCCCGGACGCCCGCGCGCGGCGACAATCCAGGCACGTCAGGATCGGCTGATGGACATCGTCACTGCCGAGTTTCTGACATACGGCTATGAGGGGGCAAACATCGCGCGTGTAGCCCGCACCGCAGGAGTTTCGCCCAAGACGATCTACGCGCGCTACGCCACTAAAGACGAGTTGCTGCTGGCAGTCGTGGTTCACCTAACGGAAGCCTCGCGCGAAGGACTGGCCCAGGAGCTTACGGATGGCTCAATCAGCCCCGAGCAAGGTTTGACGACCTTTGCCCTGACCACCGCCTACCATTGGACGTCGGAACGCGAGTTCGGACTCTACAGGTTGGTCATCACGGAAGCCGGGCGCTTCCCCCACCTCGTAACGCTTTATAGAGAAAGCACCGACGCGTTCCGTGAGGTCGTGACGACGTATCTCACCGATCAAATCGCTCGACGTGTGCTCGTGATCAAAGATGTCGGGACCGCCGTTCAGCTATTTGTGTCCGTGACGACAGGCCAGATCAGAGAGCGGATGCTTCTAGGTGAGCGTCCTTCGTCTATCGAAATCGAAGCTCAGGTGAAAGAAGGTGTTCGAATGTTCCTAGCTTGGTGCAAAAGCAAATAATCGTATCCGTTAAATATCGGAAAAAATCTTCTACAAAAATTATATATATCTTTGATGGGTGTTAGGAGCAGCTGCCAGAGATTGTTGTCTGAAGGCGCATTTATAGCGGACAGATTGTTCCGGCTTCTCTCTGTGAGCTGACCGGCCAGGCCGAATTCTAGCTGCGCTGTTCCACATCGCTTGCGCTATTGGAACGCAACGATAGGTAGCGCCGCCTGCTATGTGTCCAGAAAACGACCGTTTTCCAACCACTTAAATGCGTGAAGAAATTGTGTGCAAAAATCAAATTCCATGAATTGTGGCACTTATTGCCAGGCCGCAATTAAATCTTGTGAAAAATTGGTAGCCAATAAAATTGTAACAGTGACCGTTCCTTGCCCGGATTCATGGGAAATCAACTTGGCGAACCACCAAACGCCAGCGTCGTATCTGACTTGAGCCGCAACTTTTGCACTCTGCCAATCCTCGTCGCTCTAACTCCAGGCAAGCGGCCAAAGTGCTGTCATTTTTTGCTCCGCTTGAAAATCCAGATCGGATTTTAACAACAGACGTGCTTATAAAATCATCGGTAAGCGCTGCGAGTACTGCCTGTTCGTCCTCTTTGAGCGAGCGCATTTTGCATCCGTCAGATAAATTTTTAGAAATACTGCAGGTATAGCCGTCACTGTGGCGCATTACGCGCGTCGCATCCTTTCGGCGCTTCAGGCGAAGCGCAAATTTGCGCGTGTGAGCTGGTCGATGGATGCACACCCCATCAACCGCATATCGCGCTCGATCTCCGATCGCATGAGTTCAAGAGCGCGCTCGACGCCGGCCTGACCGGCCGCTGCAAGCGGGAACAAGTAGTAGCGGCCGAGGCCGACGGCTTTCGCTCCAAGAGACAGCGCCTTCAGTACATGAGTGCCGCGCTGGACCCCGCCGTCCATGATCACGTCGATCCGATCGCCGACCGCATCGACAATCTCGGCAAGTTGGTCGAAGGCCGAGCGTGATCCGTCGAGTTGCCGGCCGCCGTGGTTTGACAGGATGATGCCAGTGCAGCCGATCTCGACTGCGCGCTTGGCATCCTCCACCGACATCACGCCCTTCAGGCAGAACTGGCCATCCCATTCCTGCACCATCGCGGCAACGTCGTCCCATGACAGGCTGGGATCGAGCATCTCGGTGAAGTAGCGGCTGATCGAGAGCGCCCCCCCACCCATGTCGACGTGCCCGTCGAGCTGCGGCAGCTTGAAGCCCTCGTGTGTCAGGTAATTGATTGCCCAGGCCGGCTTCAGCCCGAACTGCATCATCCCGGCGAGCGTGAGCCGGAAGGGAATCGAGAAGCCGGTGCGTTTGTCGCGCTCGCGATTGCCGCCGGTGATGCTGTCCACGGTCAGCATCATCACCTCGATCCCCGCCTGCTTGGCGCGGGCCATCATGGCGCGGTTCAGGCCGCGGTCCTTGTGGAAGTAGAACTGGTAGACCTGCGGGCTGCCGCTGATGCGACGCGCCTCCTCCAGGCTCACCGTTCCGAGCGAGGAGACGCCGAACATCGTGCCATACTTGCCCGCGGCAGCGGCGACGGCGCGCTCGCCCTGATGGTGGAACAGCCGCTGCAGGGCCGTGGGCGAGCAGTAGACCGGTAAGGCGAGCTTCTGGCCCATCACCGTCACCGACATGTCGATGTCGCCCACACCGCGCAGGACGTTCGGCACGAGCTGGCAGGTCTCGAACGCGGCGGTGTTGCGCCGATAGGTGACCTCGTCGTCGGCCGCCCCATCGATGTAGTCGAAGATCGGTCCCGGCAGGCGCTTCTGCGCCATGCGGCGGAAATCGTGGAAGCTGTGGCAGCTCTTGAGTCGCATCGCGAGTCTCCGCAGGCGCGCGGTGGCAGCGCCGGATGAGGAAGGAAGACCGGGGGCAGCCAAGGGCCCCCGGCCCGGAAGGCTCAGCGCGCGAGGGCGGGGACCGGCATGGCCGGGACGAGCGCGGTGAAGGGTGGCACGTAGGCCTGCAGCATCACCAGGACGCCGACGAGGGCGGCGAGCGCGATCGAGTGGAAGAAGACGTAGCGCAGGATCTTCGCCTCGCCGCCGTACCACTGCGTCGCGGTCGAGGCGACGACGATCGACTGTGCGTCGATCATCTTGCCCATCACGCCACCCGACGAGTTCGAGGCGGCCATCAGGATCGGCGAAAGGCCCAGCTGCTCCGCCGTGATCTTCTGCAGGCCGCCGAACAGGACGTTCGAGGCGGTGTCCGATCCCGTCAACGCCACGCCGAGCCAGCCCAGCATCGCCCCGAAGAAGGGGTAGATCCAGCCGGTCTGCGCGAAAGCCAGCCCCAGGGTGGCGTCGGTGCCCGAGTACTTGGTGACGTAGCCGAGCGCCAGCATCGCCGAGATCGTCAACAGCGAGTAGCGGACAAGCCAGGCAGTCCGCCCGTACTCACGCACAAGCTTGAGCGGGCTGAAGCCGAGGATCAGGCCGCCGACGATGGCCGAGAGCAGGATGCCGGTGCCGGTCGCCGAGAGGAGGTTGAGGGTGTAGACCGCCGCTTCGTTATGGGCGCTGGCGACGACCGGCGGCATCTTGACGACAAGGTTGTGCAGGCCGGGGATCGGCATCCGCCACACCCAGACCGAGTCGAGCCACGCGCGGAACTGCGGCGTGCCCCAGGCGAAGACGAAGACTGAGAGGATCAGCCAGGGCAGCCAAGCACGGAACACCGTCCCGGCGCTGTGGCTGTGGCGCAGCGCGACCGTGGCGGGCTGCGCGCCGCCGTCCGTCGCGGTCCAGATGCGCGCCGGCTGCCATACCCGCAGGAAGCCCGCGAGCGCCGCCATCGAGCAGATCGCCGCGACGACGTCCACGAGCCAGGGGCCGTGGAAATTCGAGACGAGATACTGCGGAACGGCGAAGGCGAGCCCGGCCACGAGGAGCGCCGGCCAGACCTCCAGCATGCCCTTACGGCCGGCGAACGCCCAGATCAGCCAGAACGGTACGAGAAGTGAGAAGAACGGGAGCTGGCGCCCGATCATGCCGGAGAGTTCGATCAGGTCGAGGCCCGTGACCGCCGCGAGCGCGATGACGGGCGCGCCGAGCGCGCCGTAGGCGACCGGTGCCGTATTCGCGATGAGCGAGAGGCCGGCGGCGGCGAGCGGTGTGAAGCCGAGCCCCATCAGCATCGCGGCGGTTACCGCCACCGGGGTGCCGAAGCCCGCCGCGCCCTCGAAGAACGCCCCGAACGAGAAGGCGATGAACAACAGTTGCAGCCGCCGGTCCGGCGTGATGCCGGCAATCGAGTCGCGCAGGATATCGAACTGCCCCGTCCGCTCGGTGAGCCGGTAAAGGAAGATCACGTTCAGGATGATCCAGCCGATTGGCAGCAGCCCGAAGGCTGCACCGTAGGCCGCCGTCGCGCCGGCCATGGGTGCGGGCATTCCGAAGCCGACGACCGCCACGATCAGCGCCACAGCGAGGCCAAGGAGCGCGGCGATGTGCGCCTTCAGGTGCAGCAGGCCGATACCACCCAGCAGCACCAGGATTGGCAACGCGGCGAGCGCCGTCGACCAGAGTGAGTTTCCCAACGGATCGTAGACTTGGTTCCAGCTCATGGCGGGATCCTCCCGAAGCTTGACGTGATCCGCGCCGCGCGCCGGACAGCCTCCGTCGTTGCCCCGACGCGTGGCGTGCGCATCGGGAGCTGAGGCCGCCTCAATCGAGCTTTGCCGCAGAGCCTTGGATTCGGA
>NZ_AP014813.1 GCF_002355515.1 Methylorubrum populi
TGGCTAGGCGAAGCTGGAGAGCGACAGGCGCTGCCTCGGGATCGTCAAGCAGCGATAGTGCCTCGCGCATTAGAGACAAAGCGACCGCGACGGCATCTACGCATTCACACATACTCCCTCCCACTATGATGCCATCACGGGGCGATTAAAGGCGCTCACCGCGTAGTGACCAGCAGCCTCCGATCCGCCTGCGATAGCGCAATGGAGCCAAAAGAGCGTGCCAGCCTGAAAATCCGGTCTACGCTTTCTCCAATATATGCCGACCTTTCGCCAGCATCGGCGTGACGATCGGCATCGTCAGCATTGTCGATCCGATAGCCACCAGAAGGAGCGTCGTGAAAAGATCAGAAGTAATGATCCCCTTATCCAGAAGAACGGTTATGAAGATTATCAATATGAGGGCCTTGGTCTGTAGAAGCCATCCTATAAGCAACGACTCGGACAGTTCCCATTTGAGGATGCGCCCCGATGCGACCATTCCCAGAATCTTTGCTGCAACGGAGACGGCGAGCAGGATGCCGGCTGCGACGAACGCGCCAGCGCCACCCATCTCCCAAGTAGTCTTCAAACCGGTCGAAAGGAAATAGAAAGGCATGATCGATATTAGGATGTTGTTTCTAAATGCATCCATCTTTTCAATCTTAAACCATTTGCTGTCGAGAACAGCTCCGGACAAGAATGCGCCTACCATGTAATGCAGTCCAGCCCAATCCGCGCCAAGGCTGCAAAGAGCAAGCCATAGCAAACCATAAATCCACCGATCTTCGTCTTTTGCGGACGAGATGAGCTTGCGGATTATCATGGAGAACGGCACAAATAAGACGAAAAAGAGCGATTGCCGAGCAAGTCGCTCCACATCGATCAGGATCAAGGATAGAACGGCCCAGATCGCAACATCATCAAGGCTGGCGTATCGTAAAATCCTCTGACCCAGGCCAGTCCGAAGGATGGCCATGTTCTCCATCAAGAGGATCAGGATCGGCAGCGCCGTGACGGAGCAAGACATACCAACGCCGACCACTACCTGCCACGGTGCGCTATTCGGCCCCGCCCAATTGAAATGGGGCATGAGGACAGACGCGGCGATTGATCCTAGCGTCAGCGGCATAAGAAGCGCGAATGCAGCTACTGTTCCAGTTTCTCCGCGCTTCCGCCATGCTTCGCGAAGATCAAGCTCAATTCCAGCGATCCAAACAAACAGCATAATCGCCCACCAAGCGATGCCATTTATCGCGGTGAGAACCTGGGGGTTCATGATCGTGCCATATGTGCTTGGTGCCAACGATCCGAGAATGTTTGGACCCAACAGTATTCCGCCTATGATCTGAACGACGACCAGCGGAGCCCAATCACTTCTACCAAGTAGACGCCAGACAATGTAAGGGGCGCCAAATATAACGAGCGTCGAGACGAGGAAAAGCTCTGTAACGGTCATGGAAAAGAAAAGCCTCTATCGAATAGCTCGTCAAGAAATCACCAAGTGTCGGCGGCTGCCGCCAAGTCATTTCTGGCGTTTTCGATAGAAAGCTCAACGGCTTCTGGAGAGCCCCACTGATTTCCCGCGTTTACGGAACGGAAGTCGATCAGCCCCATGAACCCGAAGATAAAGCTCACATATTTAGTGAAATGGTCATACGCCTCGCCAGGAGTTCCCGGCGGATACTCTCCTGCACTTGCCCATACGAGCAGAAGCTTCTTTTTGGGGTCGAGTAGAGGACCAAAGCCCTTATCGGGGCTAAACGAAAACGTGTGACCCACTCGAACAATATTATCGATATATGCCTTGAACTGCCACGGAAGGGTAAAGTTGAACATCGGCGACGAAATGACAATATGACTTGCGCGATGAATGTCAGCTATCAAGCCGTCCGAAACAGCCAGAAGGTCGATCTGATCGACGGTGCGCTCTGGCGGTGGAGTCATGTTGGCCTTTATCCACGCATCGGACGGACCCTCCACGGGAGAAAGCCCGTAATCCTTTGAAATGGACCGGGCGTCCGGGTGAAGTGTGCTCCACTTATTGATGAATTGCTCTGCCAAGCGCCGGCTGACGGATTCAGAGCGTGGCGAAAAGTTGATGTAGAGGAGAGTGGCGGTCACAGGGCAACTCCGTTTTCTTGAGCAATCGACAGTTCCAGAGCGAGAGCTGCCGAGATTGAAAGATGGTCGCCGCCGGGGTGCGCGACGATCTGAACAGCTCGGGGCAGTCCTTCACGTCCCATAGCGATCGGCGCGACGGTGGCGGGATTACCCAAGGCGTTGAAGATCGCGCAGCTCGCGATATCGAATGGGTACAGGAAGGCCCTGTTGTGACGTGGAGCTGCCCCAGGCACAGGAGGGCAGATCAACAGCGCATCGGGCGCGAGCATCGCCGACAGCTCGTCCGCAAGGGATTTCCCGCGGTCGGACCAGCGCTTCCAATATCGGGGTCCGGTTTGGTCTACGCGGGCTGCGAAGGCCAGGATAAGGCCGGCTGCGGTGTGTGTTCCGCGGCCGACGAACTGGGCTGAGGCCTCTCGGATCAACTTCACCCGTGACCCGTTGCCGATCATCAGACCGAGATCAAAGTCGGCCGCCGACCGCAGCGTACCGAGCCAGATGAGAAAGGCATCGCGCAGGAGATCTGCACGCACCTCTTTTACGCTCGCTCCCCATGTTTCCAGATGGCGGGCTGCGGTCTCGATCGCGGCGACTTGAGATGGGTCGAACCGTCTGGAGCCCCAAATGGTCGGCTGCGGCAGCAGATAGACCGTTTTTCCAGCAATGGTCGCCGCGGAGGGAGCCTCCCGAAGCGGATCGTGGGAGAGGCCTGGCTGAATGCCGTCCGCACCCGCGACTACCTTGAGCAAGGGCCACAGGTCGCGGGCGCTCTTTGTGATCGGACCAGGTGTGAAGAATTGCGCTAAGGCGCCGGCGTGAGCGGTCGAGCCCTGATCCATAGGCGTGTGGCCGGTCAGGGGCACAGCGCCCGCACTCGGCTTGTGAGCGAACAGTCCGCAATAGGCGGCGGGTATGCGTACTGATCCGCCCCCGTCTGCACCCATTGCCGCCGTCACTGCGCCTGCGGCTACCAGCGCGGCATCGCCGCCAGAGCTACCCCCCGGCGTCCGTGTTGGGTTTTGCGGGTGAAGAGCGCGGCCAGTCAGGCGGTTCACTGTCTCCGGCCACAGCGCCATTTCCGCCATAGACCCCAATCCGACGATGACCGCCCCTGCCGCCCGCAGCCGCGCGACTACACTTCCGTCCTCCTGGGCGACACGGTTTCGGTTCAAGCAAGAACCCATCATCCAGGGCGCGCCGGCTACGCGCAGCCCCTCCTTGACGGTGATAGGCAATCCCAGCAGTGGATGGGTGCTCAGGGCCGCCATGCCGTCCTGAAGAGCAACCCGATCTGCGGCCTTCGCATCGCTTCGGGCTTGGTCCTCGTTGAGCCAAGCCAGAGCGCCCAGCCGCGGACCCGAACGCCGGAGGCGTCCGAGGGCGGCTTCCGCGAGATCGACGGCCTGCAATTCGCCGCTGGCCACGGCGCGCGCGATCGAACAACCGTCGTCCACCGCAGTGAAAGGGGGGCCAGGGCAGAGATCGGACACTGTGGCGGCGTCGCCGATCATGCAGCCGCCGCTTCTGTTGGCTCGTGTGAATTTACCGTATTTTCACGATGCCCCGAACCAATAGCTCTCCCTGCATGGTTCGCATGGTCATGGTACAAAAACGCATAGGGAGGCTGAAACTCACTACGCTTGAACGGGTCGGACGATGCCTCACGTTCGTATGTCCAAGGAGCCACACGTAACAAAGCAGAACGAGCGATATCAGCGAACGCAGGGACAAGTTGAGTTGCTGCAAGAGTCCAGTATCTAGGTTTCCCTATAACATCCAGCAGCGAGATTGCTTTCAAGCGCAGAGAGGCGCGTTTCAGAAAATATCTGCTAATCAGCTTTCCGCGAGGAATGTCATCGGGTCTGTAATAGCTAAATGGTACTGTAAGCTCGTACAGCGCAGGCGCCCGCCGAATAATCGAATGAGGGTCGTCAGTGCGCGCAAGGGCGTCGAGCAGCTTCGGAAAAGGGTAGACAGCCGGTTGAGACCCAGGAGGGTATCTTTTAAGTAGCTTTGCTACTTGCATAGCGACACCGGCATTGAGAAATGCGCCGCTCATATAATTTGGAACAACAAGGTGGAAATACCCCATGTTGGCGACCACAAGGGTCCAAGCCATTTTGATGGGGTCGTCCATTATTTCGTACCAGTTACTCCACTGGTCTTGTAAGGCGAGCTGCGCGCGAAGATGAGATTCCATTGCCCCAACATATGAGGGGGTGAGAGAGCCGTTTTCATGCTTGCGTATGATCGATGTGATTTGCGGAATCTGGTGTGCGAGATAGGCTATTCCGGCGCTGTTAGCCGGATCAAAGGTGAAACCCGCGTCGCCCAAGAGGAACCAACGTCCTTTCGGGTCATAATAGCTTTTAGCTTCGTACATATAATTGTAGTATCGACTTTCATCGACCTTTCGCCCGGATAATACAAATCGCGCCAATGAGGGGTGATCCCTCTCAAGCACTTCAATCAGCTTATCCATGCTCATTGTTTTATCGCCGAGCATTTCAGGTCTGTAGGTAATGCCGAAGCTCACCAAATCGGCACCGGAGGCAGAGCGCATCGGAATGACCCAAATCCAATAGCCGCGGCCATAGAAATGATGGGTCACATAGTATGAGTCGAAGCAATGATGCTTTATCTTAGAAAGGTTGAGGCCCGTGAGAATTTCACGCTTGAACCCTTCTAGTCTGAACCAGTAACTGCATCGCTGATAGGCTGGCTCAGCCTGCAAATGGAGTTGTTTCGTAAGGAAGCGAGACCGACCCGAACAGTCAATGACGTAATCGGCCTCTATTGTTTCGATCGCATCTTGATTGGTTTTTATATCAACCCGGTGCTTTATTTTTGGCTCGCCCGACAGATGTACATGCTGGACACGCCCCTTTATAGGAGAGGAAATGGCATCTACCCGCCGACCCAACTCGCGGTCAAAGCTATGTCGGTTCAGATTGTACGACGGTAAGCGGATGATGCCAGGAGCTTCGTGTTGGATATACTCTGGTCCCGCTCCAGATGCGTCACGGGGAAGCTTGAAATAATAAGTGAGGCCATATTTATGTAGATGCTCCTCTTCTAGGTGATCGCCTAATCCCAAGGCTTTGAGGAACTGAACTGTGACCTCCACCGTCGACTCGCCTACGACGGGAAGGCGATCATCGCCCGCGTCGATTATGGTGAGGCTGGCATCCGGTAGCTGGTTGGCCAGGTAGAGAGCGGCCAGCTTGCCGGAAAGGCCGCAGCCAATGAGCGCGATCTTTGTCATGAGGATGCGTCCGCGGTTTGGAACGAAGGGGAGGGACGTTGGTATCGGCCGGGGGCAATCAGCCCGTCAGGGTCGATCACAGCCGAGATGGATTGCGCTAGCCGCCAGTGGTCGTCCGCAGTGCTGGTGGCTTCTTCCATAAGCGCGCTGTGAAAGCGGTAAGGCTGGAAGCCGAGCTTGCGTCCTTCATCGATCAAATGACGCAGGCATTCCAATGCGCGGGCGCTATTCGCTTCATCTCGTGGAAAAACGAGCGGTATCGTACTGTCAAACCCCGAAGCGGAAACAGTAGAGAATGTTATGGCGGCGTCAAATCCATGTTTCTGGCAAATGCTATTTGCCATTTCAGTGTAAAGAGATACGGAAGCAGCTCGCATCGGAACTATAGGTGCGTACCAAAGAAGCCCGCATTTATCTCTTGCTGGATTGAGGTTGCTTTCTGGAACGTCACCAGCCCGCTTGCTGTATGCCAAAGGCAGAGCAAATTCCTCTGGATAGCCGGATAGTACGTTATGCGCCGAAGCAACCGAGTTTTGAAGCGCAGTGAGTTTCCGCCCGATGAGCGGAATGCCCGAGCAAAACCGCAGGAGTCGAAGTTTCATAGGGTTGATGAATACGACTCGACGCGACAGGGGGCTTAAAGCGCGGCGTATGATCTTCCGGCCTGCGGCTATCGCTGCCGGATCGCCATAGAGAACGCCCGTCCCGATCCACGGCGCCCCGGCTGACGCGGAGCTTCCCGCCACCAGCGAAACTCTGGCCGAGTTCATCAGGTTGATGCCCCCGATCATGAGACCTGATCGGGTCATCAACTCCCTCACCGCCGCGACCGCGGCCGGAAGGTGGCGCTCGTCTGACAGCCAGAAGCAGAACATTTCGGTTCGCTTGGGCCGAGGGGCGAGCTGGATGGTGGCGCTGGTGACGATCGCACCGCCATTCTGAGCGAACAGGCCGTCAAGGTAAGGGCCGACACCCCAGCGGTAGACCGGAAGCCGGGACGCGTCGGTTCCGTTCGGATCGAGAAAGGGAGAGGTGTATCGCGTGCCGCTCGCCAGCACTGCCGTCAGGCCGAGGACGGCTTGGAAGTGGTCCGCGATCGGGGTGAGGCCATAGCCTCGCTCAAGGGCATTGCCGAGCAAGCTGCAAGAAGGACCGGCGCCCGTCGTGGGAACCATGTACGAAGCATCCCGCGCCTTGAGAAATCGATCAAGATCGCCCTGGGTGACGCCTGGCTGGACCGTTACGATACCGAGTTCTTCGTCAAACGAGAGGATGCGGGTCATCCCGCTCAAATCGAAAATGACTTTGGTGTCGCTGGACGCCGGGCGGATCGAGCCGTAGCCCCAGTTTCGGCCGGTCGATACGGGTTGAACGCTCAAGCCGTGCTGGCGCGCCAGCGCAAGTGCCCGCTCCACTTCGTCTGTCGTAGAAAGCTTGACGATGACAAACGGCGCGCAATCATCGCCATGAGCAAAGGTGTCTCGACCTCTTACCAAGGCCTCCCGATCATCGAGCAGTCGGCCCGCATCTCCACATTCCGAGATCGCATCTCGAAAGGCCCAAAGCTTTGCAGTCTTGCTGTTACAATCCATCTTCATAGTGGTGCGGCCAGTCCGCCCAGCTTTAGAAATAACCGAAGCTGGTTGAGTTCGGACTGACGGCTGCGACTCAAAGTCTGGACCGCACGCCGATAAGCAGTAACTACCGATGGCCGCAGCGGAGTGGAGGGAAGCGGTGTGCTCACGACTATCACGAGCGGCGCGATGATAGTACGATGCAACTCGATCCCGACCCGATCGAGTTTGACAACCTCGTCGGCAAAATCGGTTGGCAGAAAGGCTGCTTTCAGGCTCGCGCGATAATCCTCGCTCAGGGCCGTGCTTTCAGTCCGAGCCACGAGGGACACGAACACTTCGATGGCTTCCATGGAACGAAGGCGCCCGAAATCCATCAGATAAAGCGTGCCATCCGCGCGCAATACTCGCCCGATTGCGCTAAAGCAGCGAGTGAGGGCAGATCGATCGGGGAGATGATGTAACGCCATTGATGATATTACCGCGTCAGCGGAAGACGTTTCAAAATCGTCCAGCGTCGAGAAATCTCCCGAGCGATAGGTGACATTCCCCAACCCGAGCTTTGAGGCTTGCTGCCTTGCGGCGTCGAGCATCGCAGGCGCAAGGTCAACACCAATGAACTCGACGGCGGGGTTCCATTGAGCAATAATATTCAGTAACCGACCTGAACCGCAGCCGAGATCGATTACCTTGTCGCCCTCTTTCAAGCGAGCTGATACTTGAAGGGCGTTGTAAAGGTAAGGTCCATACAGTGCGCCGTCCTGATCGCCACAGCTTGAATAGTCTGCGACTGTCTGACTGGCGTTCATCACTAGCTCAGTCTCGGGAATGCGATCGGCACGACGCCCTTTGAAGGCCTCATGCAGGACAGCTCGTACAATGGCGACGCTCATACGGTCCCCTCCGCCATGAAGCTGACATCGGGGAAGTGCCGGTGTAGGACTCTTGCCTCGCGCTCTTGAATCGTTTCCGCTGACAACGAGAATCGATTGAATAAGCGGAGAACATCCACGTCCTTCAGTGGTCCGGACGACCGCTGACTTTCCGCATAGTGCGGATGGTCTGAAAAATTGAACCGATCTGTTGGGCCACAGAAAAAGCTGTAGAAGTCCCGGCGACATTTCGTATCAACGATACGATCGCGGTAAACGCGGTAAAACCGTAACTGTGCCCCGAGTATATCGAGCCTCAATGGTAACGAGGCGGCGCCTTGAAGATCCTCATAACGCTGAGGCGGGCCGATAACCTCAAATAGTAATATGTTCTTATAGAAGAACTGTGCTGATGGATGCACGGCTATGAGGAGATCGTCCACGCGCCGCCATTGCCGAGCCCAGCGGTAGAGCATGTTATAAAGCATGATGGACAGGCCGCTCCGCCGGTAGTCTGGCCGAACGGCGAGAGCGCCCACCTCTGCTACGCTGCGGAACAACTTTCTGATAGCGACAGCCTCGGCAGGGTGGACCTTCTCCATTGGCAGGCCAAGGTCAGAGTCCTCGATAAGCGAGATTGTCCCGATAACCTCGTCACCTGACTTCGCAATAAATGTCGTCGTAGTTGGCAGAAGACTTATGATCTGTAGCCGCATCTGCCCTTCACGAGCGATGCCGCGCCGTACATAGCTTTCTTTCAACAATTCAAAGGCGGCCGCCATCTCTGCCTCTGACGAAGCAATCTTAAACTCGACGCCAGGGAAATCCAGATCGCTCGCTGCAATGCGGCGAACGGCTACATGACGCATCAATCCGGGAGGTGTAAACCGGAGGTGAGCATTCTTAAAGCGGCCGATCTTATCCGACATATCGCACTATCCTAAGAAAGTGATCGCAAAGCCCTTGTGGTTATTCGCTTCGTCCGCGTATCAGCGGGAGCCATATCCTTCCATCTTGAACACAAATCCTTGACCCACCCAGGGTTATCCTTGGCGGCGTCGTTGAGCCAATTTGCTACCGAGTCTTGTGCGTACTTCTCTGCTTCGAGACGCATCGGCTCTAGGATTGGAAGGCCAAGCGATGGATTGCTCCGCAGATCAGCAATGTGCTTGCACCAGACACCGCGGGGGCGCAGGGCTTCGACCGCAAATCTGCGAATGTTTACGTCGTTATCATGCGTCCACGTCGAAAGAATACCGATCGAAGCATCCAGATCGGATACAAGTATCGGCCGAACAGCGAGCCAAGCCCATTCCCGCACACCAAAATGTAAATCAGCGGCAAATGGGCGAACCATTGCGACAACCTGGTCAGAAGATGAGCGAGCGTGATGATGCGCCAGCCCAAATACCGAAAGACCGCGAACTGTATCGCTTGCGTGACTTGAAAGGAGCTCAAGGAGTTCAGCGCCACCATAGTTAAGGAGCGCTTCTCCATACAGACTCATCTTGCGCGAGATACCCTCGCGACTGAAGTCCGGAGACCGGAAATCAGGAACGATCGCCTTGAGGAGAATATCGAAGTCGATTTTCAGAATTTCGGCGAGGGTGCTAGAAGGAACTTCTCCGGACGATAAGGAGGCGATTCGTGCGGTGTCGATCCTAGCCTGCATATCGCCGCCCATTTGGCATAGCGATGAAGCCCACGCCCGTAAGGTTCATAACCGCCCCCCAGACACTCATGCCGTCGTAAAGGCAATGGATACAGGAACCATAGCTATTAGCGTTTGTGCGGCGTGTCAATGTGCGCGGTAGCGTTGCACCGCGGCCCCCGCCAAATGCATGGCGTGCTACGCAAGAGGTTGTAAGGAAGAGATAAAATAGGCTTTCCCGTGTGGAGCGAAATGGCGCTACGACTTCTGTCGAAGTAGTGGAACTTTTGCGCGACGCAAAACGGGACCGCGGAGCTCGAAGTCGCCCCAGATGAGAGGGGGCGACGCCCCTTGTTGAGGAACATCAGATGCCTGACGGTCTAGGTAATAAGGGAGTGGACCAGAGGTTTGCGGTTGCAGTTCATGCTATGTGCGTCCTGTCCTACCATAGCCCAGAGCTGTCAAATGCGTCGTTTGTAGGCGACAGCATTTCAGTGAACCCACTTATAGCGAAGCGAATTATCGGCTCGATGGTGAAGGCTGGCCTCGCGGAAGCCGTCTTGGGCGCCAGAGGCGGATATCGTTTGGCGAGGTCGGCGGATCAGGTTTCGCTTTGGGACATATACCATGCGGTTCAGGGGAATGGTCCATTCCGAAGCCGATACGGAATGCCCGAGTCGAACTGCGATGAAGGTCGTGCCATCGACCGGGTTGTCTTCGATCTTTACGAAGATCTGGATCAAGAGATCGAACGGCGACTTAGCCAGATAACCTTAGCTCAAATATTGCTGGCGGCGGAGCGCGTTGAGCGCATACCGCTCGATGCGATACAGGTCGGTGCCTTCTCGACCCAAGCGTGACTAGCCTGTCTTATTCACGAGGGCAGTGGATCTGTGGTGGCGAGCGTAGCGTAAGGCATTGATAGGGCTTAGGGATTGGGTGCTGACACCAACCTTTTTCACCTGATCGAGCCCGCCATGCCCGCCATGTCCGATCCTACGGTGCTCCCGTTCGCGTTTCCATCCGTGAGAGCCAAGAAGCTCACAGCTGCCTTCGATGGCGGACGCCTGTCCTCGGACGGCGGTGTCCTGCTGCTGGCCCAGGCCGCCCGACGGTTGGGCATCGCCGAGAAGCTCGCTGCGGTGATCCCGGACCGGCGCGATCCGAGCCGGATCGTGCATCCGCTTCCCGAGATCCTTCTGGCGCGCATCCTGGCCATCGCCTGCGGTTACGAGGACGCCGACGACCTCGACCACCTGCGCGCCGATCCTGCGTTCAAGCTCGCCTGTGGGCGGCTGCCCGAGAGCGGCGTCGACCTGATGAGCCAGCCCACTGTCTCGCGGCTGGAGAACACCCCCGGCCTGCGCGACCTGATCCGGCTCGGGCGGGTGCTGGTCGACCTGTACTGCGCCAGCTATGCCACGCCGCCCGAGGCCGTCACGCTGGATATCGACGACACCTGCGACGTGGTCCATGGCCAGCAGCAACTCTCGCTGTTCAACGCCCACCACGATGCGCGCTGCTTTCTCCCCATCCACGTCTACGACACTGCCACCTCACGCCCGGTGGCGATGATCCTGCGTCCAGGTAAGACGCCCTCTGGCCGCGAGGTCCGAGGCCATCTGCGCCGCCTCGTCCGAGCGATCCGCCATCACTGGCCCAAGACCGCGATCACCATCCGGGGCGACGGCCATTACGGGCGGCCCGAGGCCATGAACTGGTGCGAAGACAACGGCGTCGCTTACGTCTTCGGCCTGACCGGCACGAAGGCGCTGGCCGCCAAGGTCGAGGATATCGCCGATACCATCCGGGTGGTGCGGGCCATCGGCGACAAGGATGCGGTGCGCGGCTTTGCCGAGACCACGCACGCGGCCAAGTCCTGGCGGCAGCAACGCCGCGTCGCCGCCCGCATCGAGGCGACCCGCCTTGGTCTCGATATCCGCTACGTGGTCACGAACATCGCCACCGGCACGCCCGAATGGCTCTACGCCGAGCTGTACTGCGCCCGCGGACAGGCCGAGAACTTGATCAAGCTCCACAAGGGCCAGCTCGCCTCCGACCGTACCTCGTGCCGGAACCCCGCCGCCAACCAGATGCGGCTCGTCCTGCACACCGCTGCCTATTGGCTGATGCTCACCGTGCGCGAGGCCGTCCCGACCGCGCACCGCCTCGCCAGGGCCGAGTTTGCAACAATCCGCCTCCGGCTGCTCAAGCTCGGAACCCGTATCCGCGAGACCGCTGCCCGCGTCCGCCTCGCCTTCGCCGCCGCCTGTCCAGAAGCCGACCTGATCCGCCACCTTGCGACTGCGCTCGCCCCGGCACCGGCCTGAACGACGGGGCTGCGACGCCCCAACGAACCCGCTCCCGTCCCTCCATCGCCGACCGAACAATCCCGATCCACACGCGTCAGAACAGACGAGCGATCGCGCGCGCCATCAGCCCAAAACGCAGCGTACGCCGATGCCCGATGAATAAGACGGGCTAGGCATTTGCTCGCGGCAATGGCGTAAGCGGGGCGGGGCTTGACGCTTCCAATCCTTGCACGGTGCAAGACTAGCGGCCCGATCCGCTTGCGTGCAGGCTTTGGTATGGTACTGGTTAGGAGCCTGCGGAGACGTGGGTGGAGGCGTGGAAACCTTCTGAAACGAGAGCCGGTCCTAGCTCATAGACCGGGTGGCGGACGTTTATGTCCAAGGCCGCCCGGCCCAAAGGCGTTCGCGCCTGTCTCGTTTCAGGTTTCCAACACCCGGTTGATGGCCGGCACGCTTCCGTTTTCGGAGTGTGCCGCCGGCTGTCTTGCAGCCGCCAATTTGTGGAGCCGGGGATGGATAATGCTCACGGGAATCCGGTTGAACGAGCATTGATTCTCATGCGTCAAGCGGCTGAATTGTTAGACTCAAGTCCCGTAGCCGAGGCTCCGGAGCATCTGAGATTGGCGATCGAGACCGCTGAGAAAATGTGCTCGCCCGAAGCTCTGCCCGATAGGGACAGGAGGTCTACCTAGCGCTGTCGCTTTGGCCCAGGCGAACTAGAGGCGATCTCGGGGTTGAGGCTCTGGGCTGGCGTTTGATTTCGGAAGGCATTCGGAATTTTTGTCGGGGCAGAAGGGACGGGACGTGCTTCCTGGTCGTGCCTTTGGTCGAGCACCCTGCGCAGCTCAAGGGTCATCGCCTGCCGTCGAGTCAGCGGTACGGGCATATCTGCTACATATCGCCGAATGTCGCGCGCGAGCTGGCGATCGGCGGCATCCCCCCGAATCAGTATGTCGGCATGGGAGAGGTAGGCGCGGCGAATGGATTCCTGCCGGTTCTGAATGTCTCGACTCCAATCACGAGGTTGCGACGGCTTCGGCCCGCTTGCCTCCCGTTCCACGTCCTCGCGCTCAGCTCGGCGCACACGCGGCTCCTGGCCGCGCTGTTCGCTTCGCTGGAGAGCGGAAGGTCGGTTTTTACGAATGGCCCCCCGCGCCTGACGCGGCGTAGCCTCCGCTTCGACGCCAAGGCGCCGCAGCTCGCGCGCGAACCGCTCCCGCCATTGCTGTAGATCGGCAGGGCCGGGAGCGAGGCGTCGGCCGTCTCGCCCTACGGCGCGCACCGTAATATGGACGTGCGGGTGTCCCGTGTCGTCGTGACGGGCCATCAGCCAATCATGCGTGCCGGCGAAGGTTTCACGCGCCCAGGTTCGCGCTGCTGCCTCGACACGATCGGGCGGGGTGCCAGGGGGCATCGACAAGATGAAGGCGACGCTCTGCGTTGCGTTCGGTGTCGATCGTCCGCGAGACTCGGCCGCATTCGCCAGCAGCCAGTCGTCATGGAGCGCGCGAAGCCGCGCCCGGTCGGAGATCTTCTCGCCGTCCTGCGTCTCGGCTTGAAGGCGCCCGTTGCGGGTGATGTAGTCGAGATGCGCTTTGAGGTGCGTCGGGCCGCCGCGCGAGCGCCCCGTCAGTTTGACCATCGCCTCTGGCGCGCGCGCCACAATCCGGCCGAGGCGGGCCTTGGCGGCGGCCGAGAGTGCGCGAGGGGAGGGGGCTTGGTTGAGCTTCGCGTCACCGCCCTTCACCGTGACGGGTAGGCGCCAGACGTGATCCTCTGCGTTCGCCATGTAGCTCGCCTATCTCACCGGCCGAGGGTCCGGCGTGGAGCCTCCGGCTCGATCCGGCGACCGGCCGGTGTTGGTACTGGCGCCGGAGCGCGTGTTGGCTCGGGAGTGGTTGCGGCTCGCTTCATCTCGGCGGACAGCACGGTCGGGCCTTCCGCCCGTTCCTTCTTCACCAGCTCGGTGCCGACGAACGCCTTGATTTCGGTCTTGGCCTCGGTGTTGAGGCGGTTCATTTGCCGGTCGATCTTCTCCGAAAGTGCAGCCAGCATGACCCGCCCATCCGCCGATAGCTCCTTCTGCGCCTCGCGGATCGTGCGGCGGTTGTCCGCGATCGTCGGCTGTGCGGGTTCGCCCGGCTGCTTCTCGCGAGCCTCACGCTCGTGCTGCGCTGCTGGGGCCGGCTTGCCGGCAGCACGGTCCTCCCGCGCTTCCTCCCGCGCCACGGCGCGGACCTCGTTCGCCTGGCGGCGCTCACCGGCGCGTCGATCGGCTTCCTGCCGGTCGAGATCGCTGGGGGTGTAGCCGCGGCCTTCCAGCCCACGCACAGTCGCCTCGATCCAAGCTTCGCGCTTGAACTCGGCTGAACCGCGAATTTCTAACGAGTGCCACCCGCGCGCCTCCGCGATTTCCAGCATGGCGCGCACCGTGTTCAGGTCTTCGCGCTTCGAGCTGATCGACGTATCGGTCGCGCGCATGGCGAGCGCCTTGCGCTGATAGTCATCGAAATAGCGGCGTTCCCTACCCCGATCCTCGACGTAGTACGCTTTGGCGATGGCCTCGGGTTCTGTGGTGTAGGGCGCCGCTGCCTTGCCCGGAGCCGAGCCGGACGGTCTTGCACCCTGCAAATCACGATCGGGGGGCGGGGGTACGGCCTCTATCGAGTTGGTCGGACGCAATGCGTTCCGGGCGCTGTCAGCGAGAGCCATAGCGAACTCCACCTGTTGGCGGTTGGTCGGGGAGGGATGAAGAGGCGCCATCGGTCATCCGCCGTGCGCCTTGGCTTGCTCAATGAGATTGTCGATCGACTGCTTGCGGGTGAAGTCGCTCAGCCCATCCTTGGCGTTGGCGCATTCGGGACCGGCTTGCGTTCCCGCCGTGCAACTCGCCAGCACTGTGCGAGCTTCATCCGGATGCGCCGCGAAGAACTCGGCACTGCGCGGGTCACGGTCGCAGCCGGTAAGAATGGTGAGGGCGACGAATAGCATCGTGGGGGGCAGGGTCGATCGGGCATTCATCCGGCACGTTTCCTTCCACGGGTCAGGGATTCCACGGTCGGCGTAGCGCCGACGATCGCGGCGACAGCCGCTTTGCCGTCCGACAGGCCGAACTCGCTCAGATCGACCTCCGCCCCAAGGATCGCGCCGATGAGGCCATCCGATTGATGCGGCGCCATCGTCGGCAGCTCCGGTTCGCCGGTAGCGTCGGTCTTCGGTTCGGCGCGGCGCGCGAGTGGCGTGACGCTTTCACCCTCCGTCCCGGCCGGTTCCACCACGTTGTCGGAGGCCGGTTTCGCCCTCCGGCGAGGTGGCTTCGCGCGAGTGGGTTTGGGCGCGGCGGATGGCGGAGGGCTTGCACCGTGCAAGTCTGCCGGTGCCGGCGGTGGAGCGGGGCAGGGCGGCGGGTTGTCGGCCGCGATCGGCTCGAACCCCTTGCCCTGGTCGAGCCGCACCGTGACTTCGATCGGTTCCACGATCGGCGGGGAGCGTAGGAGACGGGTGAAGGTCCGATCCCTAAAATACCGGATGCGCCGACACCGGATCGGGTAAAGGCCAGGACGGATCAAGATCGCTTCCAGCGGCTTCAGCCGGGCGATTTCCTGCGGCAGCAGGAGCGCCCTGCGCTGATCCGTTTCCGTCAGGTTGAGCTTGTCGCGCCGAAGGGCGCGCCAGAAACGCGGCCCCGACCGGCTCGTGCCTTCAACCGTGTCGTAGCCGAGGCGTGCGCTCAGCTCTTCCGTCAGCTTCAAATCCTTGGTGCCAAAGACGACTTCCAGCCCGCAGTTGTCGAGGATGGCTTCGGCCTTGTCCGGCCCGTAGAGATCGCGGTCGCGGAGTTGCGCCTTGCTTTGCATGATGAGCATGAGGCGGATGTTGTAGCCGGCGACATACGCGAAGGCGTCGGCGAGGACCGGCATGGGGCCGAGCAAGGGGAACTCGTCCAGCAGCATGAGCACCTGGTGCTTCGCACGGGGATCATGTTGGGGGAGGGTGCGGATCGTCAGATCAACGAGCTGTTGGAAGAACAGGGCCAGCAGCGGGCGCAGGCGCGCGATGTTGTCGGGCGTGACACCGATATAGATCGCATGGAGGGACGCGCGCAGCTCGCGCAGGTCGAAATCGCTTTCCGCCGTGGCGGCATCGATCCGAGGATTGAACCACAGCGATAACCGCGCCGTGATCGTCTTGCGGATGCTGTTCACCAGATCGGCGCTGCCCTTGAGATAATCCTCAAGCGCCTTCACCGTCGCTTCCGTATAGGGCTTGCCCTGCTGTCGGCGTGCCTCGATCCGCTCCAACATTGACTGCGCGCCATCGACGCTCGACAGAAGGCGCAACACCTCTCCGAAGGTGAGCGGCATGTCGGGCGTCTCGGCCAGGAAGCCGGCCGCGCCGGTGAACGCCGATCGCGCTGAGTCCGTCCAGAACTGCTGATCGCCGGAGACGTGCGGGAACACCATCTGCGCGATGCGCTGAATGTCCTCGAAAGCGTCGATCGTCCCGCGCCGGACGTAGGAAAAGGGATTGTAGCGCGCCGTGCGACCGTCCGGTGCCAGCGGATCGAACAGGAAAACCTTCTGTCCCGCCGCAGCGCGGATGCCTGCCGTCGCGGCCCAATTCTCCTTTTTCACATCGAGACAGACCAGCGTGCTTTCGTAGAGCAGGCAATTCGGGATCACGAGGCCGACGCCCTTGCCCGATCGCGTCGGGGCGTAGCAGGCGACATGCTCCGGGCCGCCGAAGCGCAGATAGCGGCCCTGCCGGTTCTGGCCGACATAGAGGCCGCGGAACGTCTCGTAGAGGCCGGCTTTCACCAACTCGCTACGCCGCGCCCAGCGCGTTTCGCCGTGAAGATCGCGTTGTATTATGCCCGGCCAGCCCTTCCGTGCGACACGGGCGACGAACAGGAGCGTCGGAAGGGCGGTCGCGACGCCGCCCGCGATCTTGAGCCACAGGCCGACGACAGGATGCCCGAGGCCGTAATAGTGCAGGTATTGCCAGAACTGAACGAGCGGCAGCGTGTCGGCCGTCAGAAGCTGGGTGCCGGCGAGGAATATGGTTGAGGCGACGACGGACCAGAGGACCGCGCCCAGCATGACCGCGACGAGAACCGCGAGCGCCTTGGCAGGTGCGGGCCATTCGGAGAAGTCGTCCATCCTGCCCCCTATTCCGCCGCCAGAGCGCCGGGCTCCGGATGCTTGGAGAGCGGATCGAAGTGGACTTGCTCAATCGCGAAGCCACGCCGATCGCGGCGACAGTGTGCAACCACGTCGACGAGCTGGTGCAGCAGCGTGAACACATCGGCGTCGGCCAGGTGCTTGCCGGCGTCGTGCTGTTTCACCATCAGGCGTAGCGCATCGAACGCGCCGGCTGCGCTGCCGGCGTGGCATGTCGTAATCGAGCCGGGATGCCCGGCCGCGATGCTTCGGACGAAGGTGAAGGCGGCACCGTCGCGCAGCTCCTGCATGAGCACACGATCGGGTCGCATCCGCAACGCGGCTTCTATCAGATCCTCCGAACGGACGCGGGCCACGCCCTGGTCGCCTTTCGAGTAGAAAAGCGACACGAGATTGCGCTGCGGCAGGCCGATGAACTCCGCCGTGTCCTCGATCGTAACGAGCCGTTCATCGAGCGGAATGGCCTGGATCAGCGCCTTGGCGAACGTCGTCTTGCCCGAACCCGTGTCGCCCGTGGCGATGATGGTTTTCTTCGCCTGGACGGCGAGCGGGAAGAACCGCTCCCAATCTTTGGCGCCGTGAAGTGCCATCAATTCCGTATCGAGCGGATGCGCGCGCCGGGTCGCGCCTTCCGTTCTCGCGAACAGGCCGCCGGCCGCGAGTCCCGCGATCGTCGGCGCGAAAGTGGACGGCCGCCGGATCGTCAGGCTGATCGTGCCCGCCGCGACGGCGGGCGGGCGGCAGATTTGCACGCGCTGACCATCGGGCAGGACCGAACCGCACAGCGGGCGCTCCGGCCCCACGTCCTGTTGCGACATGGCCGCGCAAAGCGTGGCGATGGCGTCGAGTCTCTGGAACGTCAGCTCGGGCAGTTCATGCCATGTCCAACCGTCGCGGCGCTCGACGCCGGCCTCCCCCGGCCGGTTGACGACAACCTCCGTCACTGTGGGGTCGGCCAGATGCGCGGCGATCGGCGCCAGGAGAAGCCGCAGCGTGCTTTCCCCCGGCCGGATCACTTCGTAACTCTCCGGCTTTCAGAGACGTAGCGCGGAGGCGTCGGTATCACCCGGTAGACCGTCGAGAAGTCCAGATCACGCGCCACGAAGATGCTGACCAGCTCGCCTTGGTTCTTTCGTACCGTAGGCGGTATGTTGATGCTGCCGTTCAGGCTCGATGCGATGACCGATTGTGTCGAGCCGGTGTTGATCGTCGTCGTGCCTTCCTTCGACGCGGCCGCGACGCCGGCCTGGATCACGCCGTCCACGGTCGAGAGCAGAAGAGCACCACCGAAGCGCTGCCAGAAATGGCGATCGACCTCGCCATCCATGCCGGCACGGCCGAGTGGATCGGAGGCGGGACTGTCGAGGTTGATGACGACACCCTGCGGGGTTTCCGCGCGCGTCCAGAGCACGAACAGGCGTTCGACGCCTTGTTGCACCCCGCCCCGGAACTGACCGACGACGCGGGTGCCGCGGTCGAGCAATGTCAGGCCCGTTTTTCCCATGATATCCTGCGGGATGACGCAGGTGACGAGGCCCGGCAGCGTCGAGTCCATCGCAGTTTGCAGGATGCAGGGAACCAGCGTCCCCGTGGTCAGGAGGTAGGGCTGGTTGCGCAGCACGTTGGCCGAGACGCCAGTGAGTTGCGTCGGTTGAAGCCGGGCCGCCAGCTCGTCCCTTCCCCCTTGCCCGCCTTGGCCCCCAGGAGCCCCATAGAAGCCTGCCGGCGTCAGTCCGGCTCCATCCTGCCCCGGAGGGCCGCCGTAGCCCGCAGGCACGCCTTGGCTTCCCATTCCATAGGGGTCGGATGACATGGTGCCCGAGCCAGGTCCGTTGGAGCGGCCGGCAGCGCCGGACGTGTAGACCAGCAGACGGGGTTGCGGCCGAGGGGCCGGCGCGGCTTGACCGGGCGAGGGTTGCGCCGGCGGCATCATGACGGGCTGTGTCGGCAGTGGCGGCACCTGGTCCGGCAAGGCCGGCACGGGTGGAGGCGTCGCCGGGGGCGGCGGGACGAACGTGACCGCCGGCCGCACGGTAAGAGGCGGCCCCGGATCGGGTTTCAGGTTGGGTTTGGACGAGGTGAGCAGGATCACGCCGCAGACGATGGCGGCTCCTGCGACGATGACGCCGACACCGGCGCGCTTCGAGATGACCGGAGCGCGCCCGGCGACTTCCGAGACGTGGCGCTCGCCCTCGATCGCACCTTCTGGCGGCAGATCGGGCGCACGCGGCGGATTGTGCGTGTCGGTCATAGACCGGCCCCCCTTACGATGCGGGTCATGTCCGGCGTGCCCGTTCCCGTGCCGGGATTGCGGCCGACCGGATCGAACCCCTGATTGATGATGCGAAGGACTTCCTGTCCGTCCCGCAGGGTGAACTCGCGCGCGGTCGTCTGAACGACGGCCATGTCACCGTTCATGGTGTAGGGAACGATTGTCTCCGTCCCGTCCGGCGCGGCCGTGTAGATCGTCGGCACGCGCATGTTGCCGGGAAAGCGGAATGCCGTCTGTCGCCCGTTATCGCTGACCTCGATCGGTTCGAGCATCGTTGACCCTTGCGCGACGTAGCGCCAGTTGCGCGGTCCCTCCGCCCAGGCTTGCGAGAGGCGGGATTGCGCGGCGTGTTCGCGCGCGACGGCAGCCGTCTGTGCGTCGATCGCGGCCCGGGCCGCGCGCGCGTCCTCCGGATAGGTGAAGGTGACGGCGTAGATCGCCGCGCTTTCCCCAGCCGGTCCACGGCGAGCTGCGAGAAGGCGGAATTGATAGGAGCGGTTCGAACCATCAAGCCGCTTGGTGACGACCTGCATGTTGGTCGAGACACGGATTTCGGTCGGCTTTATGAAAAGCAGGTTGCCGGCCGGCTGCGCGAGCCAGGCGTCGGCATCACCGATCGCGACCTGCGTGATTTCCTCCCCGGATGCGAAAATGATCTGCGTCGAGTTGGTCGGACTTCCGACCACCCGGACGACGTTCATGGGATTGTAGGCGACGACCTGGACCCGCTCGTCGTAGCCGCCCGATCGCGGCGTCTGTTCGGCGCCGGCCGGGCTGGTGGCCAGGGCGAGGATCAGCGCCGCGCCCGCAAGCAGGGTGCGGCTCACTGCACGACCTCCGTATCGGCCCGGTAGCTGGTGACGACGAAGCCCAGCGGATTGACGTTCATCGTGGAGGAGTTGACCCCGCCCGCCGCGAAGTCGAAGGCGATCGTCGCCACCATCCGCTTCATCGGCAGCGGTGTGTCACCCTTGCGCTCGATCTGGACGAAGCGGACCTGCGCGAGCTTCGGCCCGAGAAACGAGGTGGAAACCCAGCGTACCGAGGCCGAACCGTCGCGGCCGAGGACCACTTGCGGACTGTTCGGGTTGGTGCCCTGGAAGTCGGCCGCATATTCCGCCTGGACCTGCGGCGACGACATGAGCGCGACCGCGTTGAAGTTGGCTTCCGCCTCCGCGGCGCTGTAGCCCTGGCGCAGCCGGACATATTGCCAAAGGAAATAGCGCTGGGTCGCTTCCGTGGCCGCCATGTCGCCGCCGCGCACGTCATAGACGCGCTCGACCGCCCCTGTGGCGTTGTCCACCCGGAACACCAACGGCAACACTGTCTTGAAGGGAGCGAGCATGGCGACGGCGCCGACGCCGAGCAGCCCGAGCGTCGCGCCGATCGCGCCGACGATGAAGCCCGATCGCGCCAATCGTTGATAATAGCGATTGGTGTCGGCGGAATAGCTGGACACCTGACGAAAATACGCATCGAGCACAGCCGGGTCCGAAGTGACCGGCTGCGCATACTGCGCCTGGGGCGGCGCGGTGCGGCGACCTGGTAACTTCATTCAGCGCCCTCCGGGTTGAGAGCTGGCGACAACGCTGGCGGGAGCGGTGCGCGGGGGCCGCGCAGATCGTCTGCCGTAGGCGCCCAGCGCCCGGCGTTGAGGGGGCGAAGCGAACCCGTCGCTTCCGCAAGTGGATGGCCGGCACAGCCGGCCAGCAGGACCGGGAGGAAAAGGGCGAAATAGAACCGGCGGATCATCGTTTGTTCCTGGCTTTGGGCGGACTCCGGGCTTTGACGCGCGTGAGCGCGCCTATCCGGGGCCGCGATCGGAAAGAGAGCCGCCGGTGGTCGGGCGGACGCGCTGGTAGACCGCGCGTCCGCCTGCGAGCGCGCCGCGCCCGGCCAACGATCCGGCATAGTGGCCGAGACCGAGTGCGCCGCTGCGACCTTCGCGATAGGTGCCACCCGCTCCGTCCGGTCGATTTCGGCCGAACGAACCGATGGTGTTCTGCATCGTCCGGGCGACTGCGCCGACATGGAAGTGCAGGCCGCCGGCGAGCGAGGATGCCATGCCGGGGAGCTGGAAGGCGACGAAGGCCGCGACGGCGAAGAAGATGACGCCGGCGAGCAGCACCTGGATCATCGCCATCGAGTCGACCGACCCGAGCGCTGCGACCTGGCCGACCACCTCCGCCTCGACCTGGAGGACGATATAGAGCAGCACGATCGTCGTGATTTGCAGGATCACGCACGAGATGAGTGAGCCGATCCAGCGCTCGAAGATCGCGCGCGTCGCCGGGAAGAGGACCAGGCCGACCAGCAGCGGCCCGATCGCGATATAGAGCGCAAGCAGGACGCGCGAGATCATCCAGATCGCGAAGCAGAAGACCGTCGAGATGATCGCGACGAACCAGAACAGAACGATGACCGCCTTCTCGGCGATATCCTTCCATGAAAGTGTCCGCCAGACTTCCAGCCCCGCCCGCCATGCCTTGATCCACACCTGATCGAAGCTGTTGGCTGTGATCGTTTGCGCCCGGCCCCCGGACGTGAGCGCGTTCGCGAGGCCAGTCGGCAAGGTCGTGAAAAAGAAGTCGTAGACATATTGCTGGTAGATGCCGGCGCCGGTGATGACCCACACCACCAGCGCCATCTTGAGGATGCGACCGAGCAGCGGAGCGCCGGCCTCGTTGGTCTCGCCGCGAATGATGAGGATGCCGGTGAGCGCGATGTAGAGGACAAGGGCCACCTTGAGCGGCGCCGCCACGAACGTCAGGAAGGCGTTCATCACGCTCGCCACGGCGGTCATCAGCGGTGTCTCTACCTTCGAGACGATGTAGGCGAAGACCTGCCACTGAATGTCGTTCATCGCCGGCTATCCCCGATCTTGGCCGGCTTCAATCGCCGGGGACCGGTTCGGTGTCGCCATCGTCCCAACGACGAAGGCGAAACCCGCCAGCATCATCAGTGCGAGGTTCGACGGATGCGCCCACCATATTTGCACGGTGCAAGGCTCTTCCACCGTCAGCCCCCGTGCGCTTTCGCCTGCTGAATCAGATTGTCGATCTGCTGCCGACGAATTTCGTCGTTGCGCTGATCCTGGTTCCGTTCCTGTGCCGCCTGCCACATGGCGAGCGATTGGGCTTGGAGCTGCTGGCCCTGAAACGCTGCCTGTTCCATCGCGATGCGCGCCTGAACATCGGCGACGGCCTTCGCATCGGGAGCGACGGTGAGCTGACCTTCGAGGCTCTGCAAGGTCTGGATATGAGATGCAGCCGATTGATAGAGCTGCGCCGCCATTGCCTGCGTGTTGGCGATGCCGGTCGCGTTGCGCCCCATCTGCTGCGCCTGAAAGTCCTGCCCGGTTGGCGAATAGACCTTGTTCCGGTCGAGGTAGGCTTGCGCCCCCGGCGCCAGATTTCCCGACCCGTCGAGCAATCCGCCGATATTCGCCGACGACGTGCCGAGCGGGTTGCGGAACTGGTTGGTGTTGAGCTGTTGGGCGAGCCGGTTCAGCTCGGCCTGCGGCAAGTGTGCGATGGCCGCATAGGTCTGTTGGAGCTGGGCGAGCTGGGATTGAAGCTGCCGGACCTGTTGCATCGCCTGTGCGATGGCCCGAACGTCCACCACGGCCATCTGTGCCGTGACCGGTCCGGCCGTCGTCCCGATGAGCCCCAGCGCCGCGGCGCCGGCCAGCATGTATCTACGCAACTTCATGGCGTTTCCTTCCTCTCGCCCAGGGTTCAAGCTGCTGCCGACCGCCATTGCCGGCGGAACAGCGGGAGCCAGGCCGCCGGGTCCGGCCCGACTTCCGCGATCAATCGTTCCATGAGGCGTACCGTGCTCGCGCGTCCGGAAAGGACGGCCACCAGGTCATCGAGGCCGGTCAGGTCCAGCTCGCAGGCCACCGAGGCGTTGCCCTGTTTGAGCAGGAAGCGTCGGCCGCCGACCGTCAGGTCTTCGCGCACCGCCAGATATTCGGGTTCGGTCAGCTTGAGCCCGTCGCGATAGTCGGCCGCGTCCGCCCGTGTGTTGGGGAGCAGGATTTGTGTCGGGCATTGTTCGATGATGCTGTGCGCGATCGGACTGCGCAGCGCGTCCGCCGGCGATTGCGTCGCCAGGATCACGAGGCCGTTGAGCTTCCGGATCGTCTTGAGCTTGTCGTTGACGAGATCGCGGAAGCCCGGATCGAGCAGCACCTTCCAGAACTCGTCGATCGCCAGCACCAGGCGACGGCCATCGAGCAGACTTTCCACCCGGTGGAACAGATAGGAGAGGATCGGCCCGCGCGTGACCGGATCGTCCAGAACCGCCGTCACGTCGAAGCCGAGAAAGGGCGCATCGAGCGACACCAGGTCCTCGTCGTTGTCGAGCACCCAGCCGAGCGCCCCGCCCTTGCACCATTTGTCGAGTCTGGCCCCCGGCCCTTCCGGGTCAGACTGGCCGAGGAAGGCGCGCAGCTCGCCGAGCGAGCGTGCTTCCGCCGGCAGCGCCAGCACCGACCGCACCCCCAGCTCAAGCCGCCGTTCCTGTTCGGGCAGCATGTCACGGCCGTTCTCGAGCACGAGCGCCTTGACCAGCTCTTTCAGGAACTCGACGTCGGCGGGTGCCGTCGTGAGCGCCTTGAGCGGTGCCAGGCCCGATGGTTCTCCGGCTGGCAGGACGAGATATGTCCCGCCGACGGCGCGCGCGAGAATGTCGCCGCCCCGATCCTTGTCGAAGAACACGACCTGCGCGCGTTGGCGCTCCGCCATCGCCAGCAGGAACAGCACGAGCGTCGTCTTGCCCGACCCGGCCGGGCCGGCGACGAACACGTTGCCGAGGTCCGTCACCGTGTCGGTCGGGGCGTGAAGATGAAAACGGTAGCCGGTTCCGCCGGTGGACCGGAATACCGTGACCGGCTCGCCCCAATGCCCGTGCGCGACGCCCGCCGGGTAATTATGCAAGCTCGCCATCGCCGCGAAGTTGCGCGAGCTGATCGCTCCCGGCCGCGTCCGCAGCCGCATGTTGCCGGGGAGCTGCGCCCAATAGGCGGCTTCCAGCGCGAGATCCTCGCGGACGATGACCGCGCCGCTTTCCGCCAGATCGCGCCGCGCCCGCGCCGCGGTTTGGCGCAGGGTGTCGAGGCCGTCCGCGAAGGTGACGAGCGTCAGGTGATGATCGCCCATGACGAAGGCGTTGGAGGCGAGCATGTCGGCCGCTTCGGTCAGCGCCGCCGTCTGGCTGGCGGCCTTGTCCTGGGCCGTCACCATCTGGTTCTGCTTGCGGGACATGATGTTCTGCGCGACCTGCTTGTTCAGGAAGCCGAACGACTGCGTGAGAACACACCGATAGGGCGCGCCGAGCACGGCATCGAACATGCCCGGCCAAGTGGTCGCGGGATACTCGCGCAGCCCGAAGCCGGCTGCGAAGGTCGAGCCCCCTGCTCCCCGGATTTCGATCGCCTCGCGACCGATGATGACGCGATCGGTGTAGATCGCCCCGCCGAGATGGCCGTTTACCAGCGGGACCGGCATGTGCTCGCCGGTCAACACCAGGCGCAGCGCCTCGGCCAACTCCGAGAACATGATTCCGTTCGCTTCGCGCATTTCAAGCTGGCGAGCGCCATAGGCGCCCAGCTCGTAGACCAGCGTCGAGACGACGTTGCCGATCGCTTCGAGGTTCGTCGGCGATGCGGCCCGCCTCCGATCGCCACGCTTGCGGCGCGCGAACAGCGCCGCGATGTTGCCTTCAGCCACCCCGGCCGAGCTGGCGGAGCGCAGCACGACCGACAGGAACAATTCGTTTCGAAAGAGCCGGTTCGCCATGAGGCGGTCGCGATAGGCAGTGTCCAGTTCGCGCGCGAAGGCGCTCCTGCACTCGGCCTCGGGGTACTCCGTCCCATCCGCCAGCGAACGGACCACATGCGTTGCCAGCACGATCTGTTCGGAGGCGATGTTGCGAAGAAGAATGTTGCGCTGCGCGTGCCGGGCGTTGACCTCCAGAGGGTCCGCCGTCTCGAACGCCGCGCCGTCCAGACGCAGCATCGCCATCAGCGAGCCGTCATCGAGCAGCAGCACCCCCGGCGTGGCATGACCGATATAGGGAACGTAGGTGTCGGGCTCGCGTTCGCGCGCCGCAGCCGAGAGGTTAAACATGGACGCGGACCTCTCGCGCCTTGCGCGCCGGCCCGAGCGGGAGGGGGCTCACCGACGAGCCGCCCCAGCGGTCCTTGTTACGCGCCCGCCCCTTGGTCTCGGTCCAAAGCCGCAGCGTCTTGAACATATTGTAGTCGCGGCTGACGAGTGCCCGCGTCGTGTAGTGGATGACCAGACCGATGAGCAGGTAGAATGGGTTGGACATGAGGACGAAGATGATCCCCGTCGCCATCCCGTTGACAGCAAGTGCTTCCAGCGGCACGCCCTGCCACATCGCAGGCCGCGTGCAGGCGAGAAACAGCGCATCCTCTGTTAGCTCACCCCGCGCCATCTACTGGCCTATGATCTGGTTGACGATCCAAGCCGACGAGAACACCAGCATGACGCCGAGGATCACGCCGCCGGCCGCGCGCATTGACAGCGCACCCATCATCGCGCCGATCCCGACGACGCAGATCGCCAGAACCGCGATCAGCTTACCGGCCTTGCCGGTGATGATATTGACCGCGTTCTGGAAGAAGGTCGTAATATCGCCTTGTCCGCCGCCGGCTTGCGCGAAGGCGGGATCGGCGAGGGCTGTCATCGCCAGCGCCGCCAAGGCGAACACCGCGGTCCTGCGCGCGTCGAGCTGGCGCGCCCGTGTGAAGCATCGCGACGCCGCCCCCCGTACCGCACTGTCGAGCCGCGACGGCACGAGCGCCAGTGACGCCGCCAACCTGAGCATGGTGGATTTCATAAAATGCCCTCACTTGGTTGAGCAGGCGACAGGGGCGATGACGCGGCTTGCACGGTGCAAGCGCATCGTCCGATCGCCGGGGCGGCCTGGCAGCGCCCCGATGAATGGGATGGGTGACGATCACCGTTATCGGGGCGATGCAGCGACATTGACGCTCGCTCCCAACTGGACGGGTTGAAGCTGGACCGGCGCTGCCTGTGCAGGCGACGAGGCCGGGGCGGCGGATGGAACGGGCTGCGGCATCGGTCGCGATCCGCCGAAGACGGAGCTTCCATACTGGCGCGCGTAACGAGCTTGGCCGAACACGTCCCAGTTCGGAGGCGGCGGGGGAAGCTGCGGCGCGGCAGTTCCCTGCTCACCCTCCTGTCCACCTGGAGCCTCGCCACTCAGCCGGATCGCCGGCACCACTTGTTCGGCCGATGCCTGGACCTTGGCGACATAACCGTTGGCGAAGCCGCGAGCGGGATGGCCGGTGTTGTAGCGCGAGAGTGCCTGTAAGAGCGCCGGTTGCGTATCTTGGCCCGCTGCGGGGACACGGTAGGCGGCGGTCAGCACGCGCGCTGCGCCGGCAACATTCTTGCAAGGGTCGAAGGCGTCGGCGACCGTCATGCCGAGGCCGGAAAGGTTGGCGCTGTTGACCTGCATCAGTCCCAGGTCAACGGAATGGTGTTTGGCGACGATGAGGTCGGTCGCGAGGGCGATGGCTTCTTCGCGGGATCGCGGGAGGTAGCGGCGACGGCCGGTGTTGTCGTTGATGGCGCCGGTGTGGAAGCCGCTTTCCGTGCGGGCGATGGCTGCGAGCGTATCGACGTGGACGGAAGGCCCGCAGCTTGCGGCGAGCTGGGTGAAGACGGCCAGCGGAAGGATCATGAGGCCCTTCCTTGGCCTTCCGACTGACTAGGGAGATGGCGCCTTCCCGCCGGCTCCCTCGCTGTCCGAGAAGGAGCGATAGCGTGCCAGGTCAGGGTCGCCGTCCATGTAGAGGCCGATGAACCCGTAATATCCGAAGTCGTCGCGGAGCAGAGCGAGAAGGCGGTTGAGATCGCGGTAGGTGCGATCGTCCTTGTCCGCCCAGGTGCGGAGCGGCAGGAACTCGCGCCGCCAGCTCGGCCGAATATAGGCGAGATGTTCCGCCGCATCCCCGATCGTCTTGGTGATGATGAGGACGTTGCGCAGGTGGCCGCCGTTTTGCAGCTCTTCCCTGATTTCTCCTTCCTGTAGCCCTGTCGCCAACGGGCGCTCCCGCAAGTTGATCGCCCGAGGGCGGAAACCTCAATGCGGACAGATTCCCCGAGACCCGCCGATCCGATGCCACTTCGCGCACCATCGATCGGAGAACCCGGAGCGAGTCGAATCGCTCCTTGACGAACGCTGCCCCTGGCTTCGTGTCTAACAGCGAAGCAGGGGTGCTTGCGAGCCGACATTGAAGGGAGGCGCTGCACCAAGCGATTCTCTCCTACCTTAATTCGTTTTCCCGACACTAAACGGAATGGCGTTTTTATCAAAACGCTTTTCTTCATAGGGCGGATTCAACCGTTTATCCGCTCTATGAAGCGCATGGAAAATGGAAAAAAAGCAAGCAATAACAGTGAAATACCGGCGGGCGGGAGCGTGGATGAGCGACGGACGCAGCAGCGTGTCCGGAATGTCACTCGCGATATAATGGAATGGCGCGATAGAGGTGTTTTGCAAAAAACGCCTCGCAAACCTAAACTCCGCCGGTGCGGCTGATTCTGGTTGTGAAGCGCGGCGAGGCTTCGCCGAGGCGTGCAGAAGGGTCGATCGCTATGTCCGAATTGACGCGCACAGGTTCGCGCGCCATCGTGAGAGTTATCGACGTTTTTTTGAAAGGGGATTCGCCCGAGTGACGTAGCCCGAGCCGGAAAACGAAAAAGCCCCCGCGCCAACGGAGGCTTTTTCTGAAGAGGTCACGCAGGCCGCCTGACCGACAATCTGTTTGCACTTGAGAGAGTAGGGGCGCCAACGATCGGCGTCAAGACTCTCAACGGTGGCCTGCGCCCTTTTCCCAAGGCTCCTTCAACCCCGAAGGACCGAGAGATGATGCAGTCTGCCGCGACGCCCACAGGGCGGCGCAAGATAACCGCGCGCATGTTGAGCGCGCAGGCCGCCTATGGCGGCGATTACGACCCCACGACCCCCGGCAAGGTGCTCAGCGCCTTCAAGCGGGCCTCGAATGCTCTGGGGATACCCCGCCGTCTGGTGGACCTTGTGGACTACCTGGTCGGCCGCACGTTCGCGGCCGACTGGTCGGGTAAAGCGGTGATGGCTTGGCCGAGCAACGCGACGCTGGGTGACGCGCTCGATCTAGGCCGGACGCAGATCAAGACGCTGATCCGCGTCGGCCAGGAGCTGGGTCTGTTCGAGATGCGAGACGCGCCGAACGGCCAGCGCTACGGCCATAGGCACGCCGGCCGCGTGACCAGCGCCTATGGCTTCGACCTGACTCCCCTCGCCGTCCGCAAGGCCGAGTTCGAGCAGATCGCCGCGGCCCATGCTGAGCAGCGCCGGGAAGCCGGCCGGCTGCGATCGGAGATCATCGTCGTGCGCAACCGCATCCTTTCTCTCACCGAGCTGGGTCAGGACGGTGGTGCCGCCGGCGACTGGCAGGGTGTCGCAAGCGAAGCTTACCGCATCGCGGGGCGTCGCTCGGGCAGCTACGACCCGCGGCACCTGGCGGCGATCCTGTCGGAGCTGGACGAGCTGCATGAAGCCGCGGTCGAGGCGCTGACGCCGGCCGAACCTGCGGAACAGATGGATCAGAACGCCGATCATGCGGTGTCCGATCCTGTGGATACTGACCCCAAGGGGCCGGAAAATCGGCCAGCTATTACACCTACAAACCCACCTTCTATTGCTAAAGCAAATACAGAAGCGGACGGGCCTAGTCGGCCCGGAGTCATCCGAAGAGGCGCAGCCAATCAACACGATACCCCAAGAACAAATATCGTGGAGGCTGCGCCTGTAAAAACGGACAAGAGGGAAGGAAGACGAGAGAGTGCCCTGCGCGGATTCGTCGTGACGACCGACTTCATCCTGAGAATCGCACCGGCCTTTCAAAGCTGGACAACAGGCCCGCAGCCATCATGGCGAGAGCTGTTGGAAGCGAGCTGGATGGTTCGATCGGAGCTGGGAATCTCGCAGCACGCTTGGGGGCAGGCATGTACCACGCTCGGCCAGACCGAGGCCGTGACGATGCTCGCCGCGATTTCTGCGCGCCATGCTGCCGGCGACGTGAAATCACCGGGCGGATTGATGCGCCGAATGGTCGAACTGCACGAACGCGGCGAGCTTCGGCTCGATCGCACGCTGTTCGGCTTGGCCGATGGTCTGAAAGGGGAGCCGCATTGATCCACCGGTCACGAAAAAGGCCCGAAGGGCGGCAACCCCTCGGGCCTCGATCAGTGCGCCGGCTCATGCAGGAGCCGGAACACGGATAAACGTAGCAGAATCCGCGCCGAGTTACAGGGCTTCTGTTCGCGTGCCTGTCGGCGCCGAGCGTCTTGCACCGTGCAAGATCGAGCGGCGTTCAAACAGGGCGCAAGCTTTCATGCCTGTGCTTCACGACAGAGCTTCAATGCCCTTGCGGCGAATGACGTTCAACAAAGCGAGCGCCGGTCCCTTAGCCTGCTTCGTCCCGCGTTCGAGCTGCGAGACATAGCCGGTCGTCAGGTTCAGGTATCTGGCAAGCGCGGCCTGGCTCAGATGCGCTCCTTCGCGCACGCTCCGGATTTCCTCCGGGGTGATCGGCGCAGCCGTAGGCGGCGCGTTCGGCCCCAGGTGGCGGACGGTGATCTTCTCATAGGTGCCGGCGCTCAGCAGTCCGGCATCGTGCAGATCGTCGGCCGTTTCCAGCAGGGCTGCGGTCAGGTTGCTAAGCTTCTTTGCCATTTTCGATTTCCTGTAGCTTGCCGGCGTTCACGGCGTCATCGAGGGCGCTATCGGCCTGGGTCAGCAAGTCGGCGGCAATGTCTCTGAGGGTCTGCAATTCGTCATCGTCGATGTTCTCGCGTTCGTTCTTGGCAAAGCCGTAGAGAAAGAACGCCCGATCCTCTGTTCGATAAGCCACGATCATGCGAAATCCGCCCGATCGGCCTTGGCCAGGTCGAGCGACGCGCTGCTTGATGAGCCCGCCGCCCAGATCAGCGTCGATGATTCCGCGCTCGGCCCTCTCGATCGCCTCTTCCAAGCTCGCGTCGTTGATCCGCTCACGTCGGACGAACCGCACCATCCATTTGGTTTTGAATATCCGCACGCCATGACCCTATAACACACAGAACTATAGCACACAGGCGCATATTCGCAAGCTGATTGGTTGGCGCCTGCCGCGCTGTGCGCGGCACCGCGGCTCTAGTCGCTTCGCTCCCCGAGCCCGCGAGCGGTCTCGGCCTGTCGGTGACGATCCGACTGGCGGGGCCAAGAACCGCTGGCGCGGATCTCGACCAGGTTCTTGCCGGCGCAGACGCGCCGGTCGGGGGAAGGGGGTTCCGACCCCCTCCCCCCAGCAAGGCCGACCAGACCGGCCGTGGCTCAGTCGCTGCGCTCCCTGCGCCCGCACCACCCGGTCAGCTCGACCTTGCCCCCCTCGCCCCCCGCTGTTCGCCACGAGGCAGGGGTGCAGGCGGGGCCTGCACCCCATGCATCAAGGAAGAGCGCACCATGTCCATCGTCCCACCCGATACACTCGGCGAAATCTTGATCGACAAGGGTTTTGCCCCGAACGACTTCGTTCTCGACCTCAATCATAGCCTGACCGTTCCGTCCAAAATGGAGCTACCCGCGCCGTGGAATCTCCCGTCGCGGCTGTTCCGCTTCCCGATCGAGGTAAGCGAGGCGCGAGAGGAGGGACGGCGCATCGGCTTGATGCACCCGCTGCTAGGCGATCATCCGTTCGTGCAGCGCGTCGCGGCCGAGCTGGGTATGGAGCTGGACCCGAACGGCGCGCCTAACGCCCACGGCGTCAGCAAACAGCGCACCGGCCTATGGTGGCACGCCGTAGACCTCGTCATGGCCGGCAAATGGCGGGAACTGTTGGCAACCCGGCATTTCACCACGGATCGCGACATAGCGGGGGCCGTCGTCTATGGCCTCGACTTCTCTCCGCACGATGCCGCCGCTGGCTGCGGCTACATCAGCACGGTCGCGGCGCGCGAGATCATGTGCGCGATCGACAGCCCCGAGCCCGGCGACCGCGCCGCGATCCTGCGCACCTTCTCCCGCCCGACAATATGCAGACAGGATAGCGGCAAGGAGCATTGGCCGATCAACTCTGGCTGTGCCGTGGACGCCGAGGCGCGCGCTTGGGGGCGGATACTCGGCATCGAGGCCGGATGGTTCAAGCACGACAGGGCCGGTTTCCTGACATGGACCGTCGCCGGGCGCGACAGGTACGAGGCGGGTGACGCTGCGACCTTCACCGAGCGTGCGACCGGGCAAGTCGCCTTCGCCTTTTGAGGCGACGGGCTTGCACCATGCAAGGCGCAGCGCCGTAAATAAATATACATGCAGCCTTTACATCCATTGACATTCTCGCGTCGCTAAGCTATTTCTCTACTTGTCGGTTCGAGGAACCGACCCGGTTCGGATGCGGCGGCAACCGCGTCCCAATCGGCCAACTCATGCAGGAGTTAGTCCCATGCAACTCACCAGCAATTTCGCCAAGCGCAGCCCCGCCCTTCGTTCCGCTCGACCGCTTGCGGATGACGAAATCGCCCGCGTCGCACCGTCCATCTTCGCCGCCGAGCCCCACGGCAGTCGCTCGGAACGCTACACCTACATTCCGACGATCGACGTTCTGCGCGGCCTGCGTAAGGAAGGGTTCGAGCCCTTCATGGTTGTTCAGACCCGCGTGCGGAACGAGGCCAAGCGCGACCATACCAAGCATATGATCCGGTTGCGTCATGCCGACCAGATCGTCGGCCGCGAGGCGAACGAGATCATCCTCCTTAACAGCCACGACGGCACCAGCAGCTATCAGATGCTTGCCGGCATGTTCCGCTTCGTCTGCCAGAACGGCATGGTGTGTGGCGACACCCTTGCGGACTTTCGCGTGCCCCATAAAGGCGATGTGATCGGTCAGGTCATCGAGGGCGCCTTCACGGTGCTCGACAGCTTCGAGGCCGCGAACGAGCAGCGCGAGGGGATGCAGGCGCTGCGCCTTACTGATGGCGAACAGGGTGCGTTCGCGCGTGCGGCGCTGGCTCTGAAATATGACGACGAAGCCCCTGCCCCGATCACCGACGCGCAGATTTTGATCCCGCGCCGCTTCGAGGATCGCGGTTCTGACCTCTGGACCACCTTCAATCGCGTACAGGAGAACTTGACCAAGGGCGGCTTGACTGGCCGCACCCCTCGCGGGCGCGGGACGCGGACCCGCCCTGTCAACGGCATCGACCAGAGCGTGAAGCTCAACCGCGCCCTTTGGGTGCTGGCCGACGAAATGCGCCGCCTCCGCGCCTGACCCCTCGCCGGGCACGGCCAAAGCCGTGCCCGGCTCCCTTTTCCGGAGAGTCAGACATGAGAAGGCGCCCTCGCCGACTATCGAACCCCGTTATCAAGGACAGGAACCCCGCGCGCGGGCCGATCGCCGCTTCACCGGCGATCGGCCACAACAGCAGGGCGGCCGAGCCGCCGCTTTTGCCAAGTGGGGCGAGCTGCGCTCGCTGTCAGTATTGGAGTTCGCCCAGCGAGCGCGAGACGCAAGATTACGAGGCATTCCGCCTCGGCCTGGCGCGGCGTCGGGTGAAGGAGCCGAGCGGCGCCTGTGACCGCGTGCTGTTGCGCTGGAACGGTTCCCCAACCTTTGCCGCGACCGTGGCGCGCTCGCGATGCTTCAATTTCGCCGAGCGCGAAACCCCTCTCCCTGTCGTCGATCGAAGGGGATTTGTCACGATCTACGAAAACGGGCGGATCGTCTGGCAAGGAACAGAGGGCGACGAGCCTGCCAACTACTGGCAAGCTGAACTTGATATTTGATCGACCAAACCGAAAGGCATCATCATGGAACGTGAACGTCGCCCAAACGTCGCCCCGTCATTCGTGTCGTGTCTATGGTCGACCTCTACCGGCGATGGCGCGCAGACGTGTGAGCCAGGGGGCTGCTTTTTCGTCAACAAAGAGATATGTTGCATTTACAGCTCTTGACGGACCGATGGAGCGACAGAGGAAAGCGGAATGGCGAGCGGGCCGACCATGACAGCGGAAGAGTTCGACGCGCTTCGGCCACTGGTCGGACGCCTCGCGCTCGATACCGTCGAAATCGCCCGAGCGGTCCTGGTCGACGGCATGAAGACTTCCGAAGCGGCGAGCCGTCACAGCATGACGCGGCAGCGCGTGCATGGGATCGTGCAGCGGTTCCGCGCTGCGGCTCAGGAGGTTCCGACAGGGTGGCGGCGCATCGAGATCTGGCTGCCGCCAGAACTCGCGATGCAGGTCGAGGCGATGGCCGAGAAGGCGCGCGCCGACTATGCCGCCGGGGCTTCCAAAGGTAGCTCCGGATCGGAGTGACTTCGATTGAGGTAAGCCTCCTCACCTACCTGTAGGTGCTTGCAATCGTAGCGGCGTTTGCTTGCAAACAGAGCCTTTTTTTGCTCGGATTATCTGACAACCGGCTCGGCGATCTGCTCGCGCTATCTGCCAATGTGCTCGACATCATCCTGCGCTGCTCGCAATCATAAAGGTCTGCTCACATCCCCTGCCAGCGAAACAGGGCGTCAGCGCGGCACCCGGATGGAACCTTCCGCGATCCCCTCGGCGACATTGGAGAGCATGACGGCGTAGCGATGCAAACCGGGGAAGCGACCAGCGTTCTTGTCGATTTCACCGCCGTATCCGGCGTCGAGCAACGCCTTGAAGTCGGGCATCACGTCGAACATGCCGCCGAGCAGATCGATATCGGAGGCCCCGGTAAGCAACAGGGCGTTCGCATGGGCGTCGAGACGCTTCATCGTTTCCAGCATTTCGGTCCTGGTCATCGCATCCTGTCCGCTTGCGGGGTTCCATCGCCTAGCACGACGCGCCGGCCCTGTTCGCGAAAACCTTCCTTTCTGACGACCTCGCGGGCGGGCCATGACGACAACGCATTTCTGCGGCCCGCCGCTTGTCAGAACTGTTCTGGAAACCTGCTTCGCAAAAGCGCTTGCCGGCTACGGGTTTGGAGAGCCCATTGGCACGGAGCGTGAGCACAACGCCCCGTTTGCAAGCAGCGCCGGATGATGGCGAGCACACTGGCAGATAATTCGAGCAGGACGCTCCCCGCCAGTGGCAGAAAGCGTGAGCAGGAAATCAGGCTGTTTGCGAGCACACGCCGCTATGATTGCAAGCGCCTACACCTACCGATCCTTCTTGCCCATCCATACAAAATCTTGTATGGGTTGCCGGTGTCGGACTTCCTAGCGGAAGGGGATAACGGCGCGAGGGACGCCACTTATGCAGGTTCAGGTCAAGAAACTCGAAGGAAGCTGGCGGCTCGGATACGCCTTGCACAAGCATACCCTGTCCAGCGTCTATTTGGGCGATGACGAGTATGGACATCCTCGCTTTGATACCACCCGATCAGAGCCAGGAGAGGCGCTCTATCAGCTCAAATACCGAAGCGATTGGAACCAAGTTGCTCCTTTGGCGGCCCAAGTGCAGGCATCGTTGCTGCCTCTATTAGGCAAGATCGGTCTGATCGTCCCGATGCCGGCGTCAACCACGCGCGCCCGTCAGCCGGTTGACGAATTGGCTAAGGAGTTGGGCCGCATTACCAACATACCCGTGTTCAACAACATCGTGGTTAAAGCACCTGCCCCGCAAGGCAGCTCCCAGCTCAAGAACATGCACTCGCGCGAAGAAAAGGATGCAGCCCTCGAGGGGCGGTTCAGTATTAACCCGGAAATCACGAATGAGGGCTGCTGGAATGCTCTCTTGTTTGATGATCTGTTTGATACGGGGGCAACGATGGATGCGGTCTGCAAGGCTCTAAAGACTTATAACAAGATAAAGCATGTCTATGCCGCATCGATAACGTGGAAGTAGAAATGACGACAGTATTCATCGCAGGATCGATATCTATAAGCCGCTTGCACGAAAAGGTGCAGGAACGGATCAGCAAGATTGTTGGTTCATCCTTCGATGTAGTTGTTGGCGATGCCGATGGTGCAGACACCTCCATCCAGCAATGCTTGCAGACCTATCAGGCTGACAAGGTTACGGTCTACTGCACAGGCGACGAGCCCCGGAATAACGTCGCTGAATGGCCTGTCCGTCGCGTCCAGTCGAACGCCAGAGCGGGGAGTCGCGCCTTCTTCACAGCCAAAGACATAGAAATGGCGCGTAGTAGCGACTATGGATTGATGATCTGGGATTGTAAAAGCACGGGGACGTTAAGCAACGTCATCGAGCTTTTGCGTTCGAAAAAGAAGTCAGTTGTCTTCGTCAATAAGAACAAGGACTTTGTCACCATCTCGGATAAAGCCGGACTAGAGCATTTAGTCTCGTTTATGTCGGCCCATGCGCGAGCAAAGGCGGAAGAAAAAATTGGTCTTTCATTAAAGATAGCGGGCATATCTCAAGAACAGCTTTCGCTCGAACCTATCGCGCCGCTGGCGAAATTAGATGACACGGCGGTTGTTTCCGAGCCTTCGAGCCGAGTTGAAGAAAGTCCGGCGCTCTCTGAAAGCATGAGGCTGCGGTCAGCGTTGATGACGGCCCTTAAAGAGCACATTGTTCGTACTCACCTAAGCCAATCGCAAGCCGCAAAAGTTTTCGGTGTCACCCAACCACGCATTTCCGATCTTACCCGCGGCAAAGCCGATGTGTTCGGGCTCGACGCGCTAGTAAATATGGCGGCGATGGCAGGGCTTCGAGTCGAGATGAACGTACATGAAGCGATGAGCTAATTCCCAAGCTTCATTATGAGCGCCATCTAGGCGGCGGGCACTTCCAAGGGTAGCTCCGGGTCGGTGGGAACCCTGATCGAACCCGGTCGCTGGTTGACCGGGAAATAGCCATAGAGCGTCGCTGGGCTGACCTTGAGCCGGCGTGCCGCTTCCGCGAACGACACTGGTGGATCGCCCGACAGCATCGCCCGCGCCACGACCAAATCCTTCTCCGTCAGCTTGCGCGGCCGTCCGCCCTTTCTCCCTCGCGCCCTTGCCGCCTCCAGGCCTGCCCTCGTTCGGTCGCGGATCACGTCGCGCTCGAACTCGGCCAGCGCGCCGAACAGGTTGAAGGTCAGCCGGCCCGCGCTGGTAGACGTATCGATCGTCTCGTTGAGCGAGCGCAGCTCGATCCCGCGTTCCCGCAAGCCCTCCACCGTCTCAATGAGTTGCGACAGGGAACGCGCCAAGCGGTCGAGTTTCCAAACGACGAGCGTGTCGCCCTCGCGCATGTAGTCGAGCGCGGCCGTCAATTCCGGCCGTCCCCGGTTCGCGCCCGACGCCTTCTCAGAGAAGATGCGCGTGCAGCCAGCCGCCTTGAGGGCGTCGAGCTGCAAGGCAGTCTCTTGTTCAGCGGTCGAAACGCGTGCGTAGCCGATTAGTCCTGTCATCTCGGTCGCCACCTCCGTCGAAAACCCGTCGAGACCTGACCGTTTCCGATGGGTAGGTTTCCGATAGGGTTTCCGATGGATTCTACTTGGTCAAGCGGCTTTTTGTAGTCGGTAGGGCCAGGGTGTCGAAAAACCCTCGTTTTCCGATAGGAGCAAACGAACTGGCGGCGCCTGCCGCGCTGTGCGCGGCACCGCGGCTCTAGTCGCTTCGCTCCCCGAGCCCGCGAGCGGTCTCGGCCTGTCGGTGACGATCCGACTGGCGGGGCCGAGAACCGCTGGCGCGGATCTCGACCAGGTTCCTGCCGGCGCAGACGCGCCGGTCGGGGGAAGGGGGTTCCGACCCCCTCCCCCCAGCAAGGCCGACCAGACCGGCCGTGGCTCAGTCGCTGCGCTCCCTGCGCCCGCACCACCCGGTCAGCTCGACCTTGCCCCCCTCGCCCCCCGCTGTTCGCCACGAGGCAGGGGTGCAGGCGGGGCCTGCACCCCGTGCATCAAGGAAGAGCGCACCATGACCAACGTCCCACCCGATACACTCGGCGAAATCTTGATCGTGGTCTGTGAAGGCCGGTCCGCATGGTGCAAGAGAGGAAAGGGCTTGCACGGTGCAAGACTGGCCGTAAAATAAATGTCCAAGACGCCTTTACATCTATTGACGAAACAGCGCCTAGCCTTTAATCTGTCTGTGTCGGCTCCGGTGAGCCGGCCCGGCTCCAAGGCGGCGGCAACCGCTGCGGCGACGGCCAGTCCATGCAGGGACGATCTATGAAAACGCTAGTGGTAATGAACGAGAAAGGCGGTGTCGGGAAGACCAACATCGTCGCCCATGCAGGGTGGTATTTCTCAGAGCGCCTACGCACTCTGGTGATCGACCTCGATCAACAGGCCAACCTCACCAAGACCCTCGGCGCGTATGTCGGGCGCGTGGAAAGCGTCGCTCTGTTCGATGAGCCGACCAAGGTTCCGAGCGTCGGTTCGCTGACCGTGACACGATCGACCCGCGAGCTGCTGGGCGTCGAGGGCGCGGATCGGGAGTGCATCGAGACGTTCCGCGATAGCCTCGCGCTGAACGCCGATGACTACGACGTGTGTGTGATCGACACGCCACCGGCGCTGACCAACCGCACTTTCGGGGCGTTGCTGGCGGCCGACGCGGTTATCGCGCCGATCGGCATGAACGACTATTCCATTCAGGGCGTGACCGAGCTGTTGCGCGCCATGAAAGGCGTCGCGCAGCATTATAAGCGCCCCCCCCATCTCTTTCTTGGCCTGCTACCATCGATCTACGATCGCAAGAGCCGCCGCGAGCGTGAGCTTTTCGAGAGCTTGGCGGGGGAAGTCGGCAAACTTCTCTTTCCGGGTGTCGTCGCGAAACGTGACCTTTATTCGCGATCGGCGGGGGAAAGTGACGCCGTGTGGAACATGAAAGGAGCTGCCGCGCGTGACGCGGGCGAGGAAATCCGCGGTGTCCTCGCGACGATCGCGCAGAAGATGGAGTTGGGCGAATGAGCAAGCAGACGACCAAGAGCACCGCCAAGCCGCGCGCGTCCTTTGCCGCCGCCTCGTTTGGCAATCTGCGCGCCGCGTCCGGCGAGGGACAGGGCGAGGCTCTGCGCATCCTTCTTGCGGACATTGACGAAGACCCCGACCAGCCCCGCAAGAGCTTCGACCAGGCCGAGCTTGAGAGCATGGCCGAGTCCATCAAGCTCAAGGGGGTGGTGCAGCCGATCGTCGTCCGCCCGCCCGTGGACGGACGCTATATGCTGGCGATGGGAGCACGCCGCTTCCGCGCCTCGAAGCTGGCGGCCGTGGCCGACATTCCGGCGATCGTGCGGGCCGCCAGCGAGGACGACTATGCCGCCCAGGTGATCGAGAACCAGCAGCGGGCGAACCTCACCAACAGCGAGCTTGCCGCAGCCGTCGAGCAGCTTTCGGCCGACAAGCACAACAACAAGCAGATCGGCGTCATCTGCAATTTGAAGGATTATCAGGTCGCGGCGTTCAAGCAGGTCGGCAAGTTTCCCGCCGAGTTGCGCGATCGTCTCGACAACGCCGATATTCGCGCGCTCTACGACCTGTTCCGCCAGTGGGGAAAGACGCCGGCCGAGATCATCGACGCCCTGCCCGACGCCGAAACCTTTATCACCATAACCGAAGCACGGCGCATCATCGGCAGCATCACGGGCAAGCCGACCGGCAGCATCGTTCTGGATCGGCCAGCGCCGGCTTCCGAGCCGCCCCTTGCTCCCGTTGCTTCGCCTGTCGCCCCTCCCGCCCGCGAGAGTGAGCCAGAGCGGGAGGAAGCCCCTGCCCCCGTTCGTCAGCCTTCGGAGCCCTTGCACAGTGCAAGTCCTGTTCCTGCCGCTCCGCAACGGTCGATCGAGGCGGAATGGGATGCCCGTCGCGAGGCGTCGCAGACCTCTGCCCCGGCCGGGAAAGGCACGCCTGTCTTCATCGTGAAGGTCGGTGACGGCGAGACAGGGCGGCTTGTGGTGGATCGGCGCGGCGAGCGCGAGGGTTCTGCGCTGGTCGCCTACGCAACCGGCATCGAGGAAGTGGACGCCGCCGAGCTGCGGATCGTCCGCATCGAGTAGAGGGAAGGCGGGCCGCTATGACCTACAGAGGATCTAGCTCGCCCGTCCGCCGCCTCGCTACCTTGGCGAGGCGGCTTCTCCTTGGTGCGCTGTGGATTGGCTGGGGCGTGGTCCGCTTCCTGTTTTGGGGATTCATCATCCTCACGATCCCGTTCGCCCGCCTGTTCATCCTCTTTCCCTTGTCGATGGGGATCATTGGAGGCGCCGGCGTCGCGATCTTCTTTGCCTGGAATGGCGCATGGGCCGATGCCGGATCGGCCGCCTTGGTGTCGTTCGTCTCCGCGGTCCTGTTCGGCGGTTACAGTTACTGCGCCGAGAAGATGGACCCGACCGTTGGCATGATGCCCCCGCCTGTGCGTTGGCGCACCGATTGGCGGTACGACTGATGCACGACGACGAGCTGGACGAGCTGCGCGCGCGCGTCGATTGCCGAGCCGTTCTCGAGAATGCCGGTTGGGAACTGGACGCGGCCGAAAGCACCGCTCACGCTGCGAAATATCGTGGTGGTCCCGCGCAGATCGTCATCGTCACCCACAGCGGCAAAGGCTGGTTCGATCCGCTCAACGACGCACGCGGCGACGTGCTGGCGCTCGCGCAGCACCTATGGGGTGGCACGTTGGGCCATGCCCGCAAGGCGCTCCGGCCGCTCGCCGGCATTTCCCCGGAAATGCGGCCGAGCCATCGGGAAAAGGCTCCGCCTGCTCCGCTGGACGCCGCCAAGGCCTGGAGGCGGGCGCACCGGGTCGCGCCGGGGTCGCAGGGTTGGGCCTACATGATGGGTAGGCGCGGCCTGCCTGTCGCGACGATCGAGCGGGCCTTGGGGGCGGACCTGCTGCGCGAAGGTATCTACGGCACGGTTTGGGCGCTTCACCGGGACAGTGCCGGCAAACCCTGTGGTTGGGAAATGCGCGGGCCGCAATACAAGGGCTTTGCGAAGGGCGGTGACAAGGCGCTGTTCTGGATCGGGGAGTTGTCGAGCGCGCAGCGGATCGCGGTGACGGAAAGCTGGATCGACGCCTTGAGCCTCGCCACCTTGGAGACATGGCCGAATAGCACCGCCTACGTCTCGACAGGGGGCGGGTTCGGTCCAAGGACGGCCGACGCGATGCGGCAGTTGCTGCCAAGGACAGCACGGCTCGTCGCGGCGACGGATCAGGGCAGGGGCGGGGAACTGCTGGCCGATCGGCTGCATGACCTGGCCGCGACCGCCTGCGCTGGCTTTGGCAGACTGCGCCCGATCGCCAAGGACTGGAACGCCCAACTCACGGGTCGCTGACGACGGATTGACCTTGCACCGTGCAAGGTGTCCGCGCCTCCCGTTCCTTTCCTCTCGCCCGCCGAGGACCAAGGCGAAGAACGAAGTTCTTTGGCTTGGGACTAGGGCAGGATATGTTTGATGGGAGCAATGTATTACAGTGGCCGTCATGGGCGGACGGAACGGACAAGAGCTTCTATCGACGTGGGTGCCGGCGGACCTCGCCAAGGCATTCAAGACGCAGGCACGGGCCACTGACGGGGGCGCGTCGGCCGCGCTGCGCCGACTCGTGTCCGAGGCCGTAACGGGGCATGCGCCGACTATACCGAAAGGCGTTGGAACCGGCGCGCAGATCGGAGTCCGGCTCAAAGCGGCGGAGCGTGCCGCACTGGCAGAAGCCGCCCAGGGGCAGGGGACCAGCCCGGCGAATTGGCTGCGATCACTTGCGATCGTCCATCTGGCGCGTCGGCCTCAATGGAACGCGGCCGAGATCGAGGAGCTGCGCACTCTTTTTCGGGAGCTTCGCGCGATCGGGAACAACGTCAACCAGATCGCACACGCCCTCAACGTCGCCGTTCAGACCGGGGTGTATCCGCCGAACCAAGGTGCGGCTGCGCGGGAAGCCGTTGAGCTGCTGCGCTTCGAGGCACGCCGCGTTGTAGCGGTGATGAGCGGTAATTTCGATTACTGGGGATTACCGGACGAAGACCGGCCTACGGCTGCGCTAGGCGCGGTGGAACGGGAGGATGCGCGAGCAAGCTTTGCCGAGGAGGCGAGGAGGCGCAGACCGCGACGGCGACCGGGGCGCTTCAAGGAAGGGGAATAGGCTTGCACGGTGCAAGCCTATAGTGTCCCGTCACCCTCACTAGCGAAGCCTCCCGCTGTTCTGGAGGGCAGGCGAGGAGAGTTCAGCCCTTCGGCTTCCTCAA
>NZ_AP014814.1 GCF_002355515.1 Methylorubrum populi
CCTCCTGGCAGGTCAGCGCCACGATAGCATTGGCGTCATACCCCTTATTGAAGGGATTGCCTACAAAGCCTTTGTTGCGGACAAGGTGTTTGATGCAAACTGGATTACCTAGCAATAGATGAGCGCGGCGCAGCCGTCGTCATCTCTCAGCCTGCCAAATGTTATCAGCTTCGCGACACTGATCGTTAACTATACACATGGCTTCACCTCACCGACAACTTGTTCGGAAAGCTGTAAATAGATCAACCTGAGCGCCGTGTGCGCCGATAAGATCTACTAGAGCTCATTCGCTCTGATTTATTTCTACGCCCAAGCCATCAACTCACATCGAATCTCTACAAGCCCCAGTCGTAGGGGAGCGCAAAGCAGCCTTGGTAAGCGCGCAACTGTGAACTCACAAGCCAAAGTCTCCGGTAACGTGCTGGTCTTTTCAGAAGCATTAGCGGGAATATAGAAGTCTCTGCTACGAAGCGGCGGAGCACGCGTCACATAATAATATCTCGAACGGGCGGCCTTGTCACGCTCCCAGATGGCATGATTCGAGCTGACTATGAGATTGACCTCCTAGCTCTCCAAAATTTGACCGTTCACCATGGTTCCCGTGCAATATTGTTGCTCGCGCGGGGCACGCAGCGCCTTCGATCAATCCTTGGATCGTGACGAGCAGGCCGAGAAAACTAATATTAAGCAGCCCAAGGGCATGTTCCAGATGTGCACCAGGATCGACTTGCCAGCTTTCTGCGCCTTCTGGAACGCGGCGGCCGTTGCAGGGACTGCTTAAGCGCAATCGCCTGTGGCCGGTCAGAAGAGGCCAAGCAAGATAGGGTGTATGGTCATGATGACTGGGCCTATAAGCAGCTGAAAATGTGGATCAGTTAGTTTTGTCAATGATAGCACGGTCGGCGTTGACCATCGATGACCAATTCTTGGTGCTGTCATGGCCCTTAAGAGATTGTAGTCGCGCCCCACTGACATCGACGTTTTTGAAATCGGCTCCTGCGATGATTGCCCCGGTGAGGTTCGCGCCCGACAGGTCAGAGCCCATCAGCACGACGTCGGTCAAATCAGCGTCCTTGAGATTGGCGTAGTCAAGCCGCGAGCGACCGAGATTGGCACCCTTCAGGTTCGCGCCCGAGAGGTTTACCGAGGTGAACACTGTGCGCATCAGGCCCATGGACTGGTTCTTGATGTCGGCTCCGCCTTTAAGATTGACCAACATTGCGCCGCTCAGGTTGGCCCCCTTGAAATCGCCAATGGGCCTTGCCTCGGTCAGGTCGGCCCCGCTGAAGTTGGCATCCCGGGCCGTGACGCCGAACATTTTCGCACCCACGAGCTTGGCCCCACTTAGGTCAGACTTGAGCAGCCAGGCCTGTTCTAAGTTCGCCCCGCTAAGGTCAGCCCCGCGCAGGTTCGTCTTGTTCAGGCGTGCGGTGCGCAAGTTCGCACCCTTGAGGTTCAAGCCAGAAAGGTCGAGGCCTGACAAGGCCTTGTCCGTCAAATCGATTGGCTGACCGTGGGACTTGGTGATCAGCGCCCTCGATGTCGGCTCGGCTCATTTCGGCCTGGGTCATCGCGGGTGTGTTCATATTGGCACCCAGCAGCAAGTCCTGCTCGGCGTAGGCTGGTGCCGCTGCAACACTCAATGCCAGCAGAGCTATGGTGAGGATGCGCATGATGTCATTCCTGGTGATCTGACCGGTATTTTGGACCAGGCCGAGCGAGAGGCTACTGCATGGTGGCGGCCATGGGTAGCCGGGATAACCTGACCGGTTGGCTTTGGACTGGGCTGATTGAGAGGATCAGCCAGGACCAAAGGAGTCGGGCATGCGGCGAGGTCAGAAGACGAGCGCGGAGCAGGTGGTGCTGAAGCTGCGCCAGATCGAGGTGCAGACGGCTCAGAGCGAGAGTTTGGTGCTGGCGTGCAAGGAGGCGGAGATCTCCGAGCAGCTGCGCGACGAATGCCTACGCCAGGAAATCTTCTACTATTTGAAGGGGGCGCAGATCGTGATCGGGTTATGGTAGAATACCTACACCCGCGTCCGGCCGCATTCGTTCCTGGGCTACCCGTCGCCTAGGGACTGTCAGGATTTCCGTGTGTGGCCGGGCATAATGGGCAACAAGGAGTCCCACTATGTCACGACGCAAAGAACCTGCCATACCGAATGAGCTTCTCGATCAGCTTTTGGCGGGCGGCACTGCCAGTGCCGCCTTCGAGCAGGGCGGTCTGCTCGATTCGCTGAAGAAGGCGCTGACAGAGCGTGCCCTGAATGCGGAGATGGATCACCACCTCGCTGGCGAAGACGGCGCCGGCAACATGCGCAACGGCTACGGTCGGAAGACGGTAATGACCGACACCGGCAAGTTGGCGATCGACGTGCCGCGCGATCGCCAGTCGAGCTTCGACCCGCAGTTGATCGCCAAGTATCAACGCCGCTTTCCCGGCTTCGACGACAAGATCGTGTCGATGTACGCGCGCGGCATGAGCACCCGCGAGATCACCAGGCACCTGCACGATCTATACGGCATCGACGTCTCACCCGATTTGATTAGCACGGTGACCGACGCCGTGCTCGATGAGGTCGCCACTTGGCAGCAGCGGCCGCTCGATCCGGTTTACCCGCTGGTCTTCTTCGACGCGATCCGGGTCAAGATCCGCGACGAGGGCATGGTGCGCAACAAGGCGATCCACATTGCGCTGGGCGTCCGCGCCGACGGCGCAAAGGAGGTGCTCGGCTTGTGGCTCGAGCAGAATGAGGGTGCCAAGTTCTGGCTTCGGGTGATGAACGAGCTTCGCAACCGTGGCGTTGAAGACATCCTGCTGGCCGTCGTTGACGGCCTGAAGGGCTTTCCCGATGCGATCACCGCAGTGTTCCCCGATGCGATCGTCCAGACCTGCATCGTTCACCTGCTGCGCAACTCGATGGACTTCGTCTCCTGGAAGGACCGAAAGAACCTCGCCAGCGCGCTCAAGGAGATTTACCGTGCCACCGACGCAGATGCCGCCGAAAAGGCGCTGACAGCATTTGAGGCTGGCCCTTGGGGGCAGCGCTATCCCGCCATCGGCCAGAGCTGGCGGCGCGCCTGGGGCGAGGTGATCCCGTTTTTTGCGTTCCCCGACGAGGTCCGCCGGATCATCTACACTACGAACGCCATCGAAGCTTTGAACTCGAAGCTCAGGCGGGCTGTCAGGGCCAGGGGACACTTCCCCAGCGACGAGGCCGCCACCAAGCTGCTCTACCTGATCTTGAATCGGTCGGAGAAAGAGTGGAAGATGCCACCACGTGAGTGGACCATGGCGAAGGCGCAATTTGCCGTGATCTTCGGCGAACGTTTCATCAGAGCCATGGCGGCCTGATGATCAACCGCCCGGCCACACACGGAAATCCTGACAGTCCCGCTTTAACCGCAATCTGACACACGAGAACTGCACAGCCACCAGGCTCCGGTCCTGTCCGAAAGGCACAAGGGAACGGCTGACATCGCCCAATTGAGTTATAGCGCACTTCCACCCGCTGGCCATGTCGGCGAAGGTGTCAGAGCCCGCCACCCCGCCCACTACTTCTTGGCGGGTTCCGTAAATGCCCCTTATGCGAATGGCGTCACGCCAGCTCGGCAATGCGTTCAGTCGGCGTGCTGTTCTGTTAGCGTCCCACGACCCTGGAAGTGGCCACTGCCGAGAGCAGCTCGACCGCAGACACAGTGAACCAGCAATCGGGTCGTATAACAGCAACCGTGTACTTAACCTTTTGTTAACCAAATCCCGACCATGCCCTTGCCACCCAATCATTCCCATGTCATTGTGTCAGAGTTAAATTAACTTTGTCGCAAGCTAGTCTTTGACGAGGCCACGCGAACATGTGCTCCTTGTGTTCCACCAACACAGGGAACACACGCATGCCCAATTTCAACGTCCGCAAGGCCATCGCCGTCCTGGCCACCCTCGGCCTGGCTTTCTTCGTGCTCTTCCAGCTCATCCCGCCGGTCACCCGCGCCGGTCCGATCGGCCTCACGCTGGTGCCCGCCTCGGAGCTCGTCGCCGCGAGCGTCGAGGGCTTCAATCCCGAGGACACCCCTCTGACACGCCGGCTCGACCTGCTTCGTCAGAACATCATCGCGCTCGGCATCGGCGAGCAGCTCCAGGTGCGGGGCATCATCCTGGCGATTATCGCCGTGCTGGCTCTGTACGCCCTACTGCCGAGCCGTTACCGGCTTCTGCGCCCCTTCAGCGATGCCGTTGATGCGGCGGCTCAAAGCTTCGCGCCCTATCGCACCCTCACCCGGCTCATCCAGAGCCCGCTGTTCTTCCTCGCGACCGTCCTGCTGATCGGCGGGCTCGTGGTACAGAACGAATTGCTCGACGCATCAGGCAGCCTCCCAGCCCTGACCAAGCTCCACTGCTCCGTGAGCCAGCCCTGTCACATCTGGCCCCGGCCGTTCCTGACAAACCCGTTCTGATGTGGCGTCGGCTCCACCGGCGAGGTGGAGCCCGTCAAAGCGCAAGAGACGACGCCTACAGCAGGCGGCGACCGGCTTCAGCCGGTCGCCGCCTGCAACAGAGCTCCTCAACGTCCGTAATCCGGTCCCGAGCGGGACCGGCCCGGCCGCTCACGCGTGACGACGTCCGGCAGACTTCCCCGGATGTCTTCGACCAGCCGGAGAACACGGGGCGAGACCTGGCGCTCCGCGTGGCGAACGCCCCGGGCAAGCTGCCGGAGTGCCTGCCGTGGCACTGCGCTCATCTCCTGCAACACCCGCCGCAGCGCCCGCGCCGCCGCAAAGCCGCTCTGCAGATCGAGGCGCATCTCGGCTTGGGGCGGCGTGATCACACCGCTGCGCATGAACGCGGCCCGGTCCTCGACATGATCAACCACGTTCACCTTCTCGGTATAGCGGCGCGCTTCGACGAACAGCCGCTCGTGCAGCTCGGCGGTGCTCGGCGTGAAGCGCGGATCCGTCTGCCGCACCCGCACCGCCGCCTCCACGCGCTCGCGCTCGACCACCAGGTGGGCCTCCTGCCGGTGGCGCGTCAGCCCAACATACAGCTCGCGCGCATCGCCGGCCGTGAACCCAGAGTAGATCGTCGCTTCGCAGGTTCGGCCCTGCACCGCGTAGGCGGTCCCAGCATAGCCGAGGCTGATCCGCGGCCACGATTGCGCCTGCGCCGTTCGGCGCGCCCGCACCGGCACGAACGCGGCATAGGCGTCCTCGACCCGCCGGCCATCTTCCAGCCGCACCCGCAGGCGCAGCTCCCCGCCCGCGGCCGCCCCGATCGCCTCGACGGTCGCCCGCGTGCCGTTGCGGATGCCGTGCTGACTCAGGCTCTCGCCGAAGCGGACGCGGTCTCCGACCGCCAAGCTCAGCGCCCGCGACCGGTTCTCGCGGTCGCGCGCCATGACCTCGACGTCCGGTCCGGTCAGATCACCCTCAGCCCGCAGCAGGGCACGGGCACCGCGGTTCAGCTCGGCCGCGTCGCGGTTGCGCCGCGTCACCATCAGCACCGCGTCCGTCCCGTGCCGCGCCCGTGCCTCGGACCAGAGGGCCAGCGCCCGCGCCTGCACGGCTGGGGCGCCGGCGACGAGCTCGATGCAGCCGTGCCGGGCATAGGCACGCAACCCCGCCTCGACCTCGCCGCGCGCCATCAGCACCGACGCCGCCCGTTGCCAGGGCACAGCCTGGCGCCGTACCTCGGACAGGGTCGCGTGGCGGCCGAGCACGTCGTTCACCGCGCGCAGCGCGCTCGCCCCCGCCACCGAGGCGAGCTGGCGCCGGTCGCCCATCAAGACCACACGGGCCCCGCCCGCCTCCGCCGCTGACAGGATCTCGGCGAGGTCCTTCGTGCCGACCATCCCGGCCTCGTCGACCAGCACCAGAGTGTCGGGGCCTAGGCCTGCGCCCGCCTCGCGCGCCTGGTCGTGGCGCCACTTGGCGATGGCCTGTGCCGGGATGCCGGTCGAGACGCCGAGCTCGTCGGCCGCAACCCAGCTCGGCGCCAAGCCGATCACCCGAAGCCCGGAGCGCCGCGCGATCTCGACCAGCACTTTGGCCGTTGTGGTCTTGCCCGTGCCAGCTCCGGCCTCCAGCACGCTGACCGCTGCCGCACCGCTCACCTCCCGCAGGGCCGCCTTCTGCTCCTCGGCGAGCGGGGCAGCGATGGCCAACACCGCGTCCACGACCGGTACTGGTATGACGCGCTCGGCCGCGGGCCGGTCCGCGGCGCGCAGCAGCGCCGCTTCTGCGGCAGCGATCCCCGGCGTCGTCCAGCAGGCCTCCCGCTCAGCCTGCACCAGGCGCACGAGCTGGCCGGACCGCTCCAGCTCCGCCAATTCGTCCCGCACCGCCACGAGTCCGTGTCCCTGCAGCGCCGCCTCGTCGAGCGCCCGCTCGATCAGGCTTCGGCGCGTGAGCACGTTCTCATGTCGGAGCAGGGCGGAGGCTGCGCGTGCCACAGGCGTCGCGCCGGCGATCTCGGGCGGATCGAAGGCAGGCTCCGGCGCACGCTCGGCTCTATGCTCCCGGGCCGGCTCCCGCGCTGCAGTGCGCACCGCGACCCATGGGTCGTGCGCGAGCGCGGTGAACTCGGCGCGCCAGCGCGCCTCCAGCGCCGGCCCGGTCGGCAGATCGGCCTTGGCGCCGCGGGTGGCGAGCGCCGCCACCTCCTTCTGCGCTCCAGAGGCGGCAGCCCGATCGCCACCGACCCGCGCCTCGATCGCGGCCGAGCGCTTCGAGAAGGCCTCGATCACCGCATCGGGAATGCCGGCGATCTCGAACTGCCCCTGGCCCGCTGGACGCAAGGACAGGCCGAGCTCGCCCACCAGGCGCTCGGCCAGCGCGGCCCGGTAGGCGCTGCCGACCACGAGCTGCCACCGGTAGAGCCGTTCCGGTTCCAGGGTCCTAGGTTTTTTATCCTTAGATACAGCGGCGTTGATCAACACGCAGTGCGTGTGGCAATTCGGGTCACCGGCCCGCGACGTGTAGTGATCGAAGCGCCCGGCCATCAGGCCGGCCGGCGCCTCGCGCCGGTGACCGCCGGCCCCGAGCCGGACCTCGACCAGCTCCTCCACGCACAGGAAGCCGAGCGCCTCCTCGACGGCCGCGGCGTGGATGGCCTCCAGCTGCGCCCGTGCCTCGGCATCCCCCGCGGCCCAGAGCAGCGATACCGTCTTGGGTGCGGTCAGGGTCAGGTCCCAGCCCGCCCGGTGCCCCGCCCCGGCCCCGCGCACCAGCGGCTGGCCGGTCGCCGGGTTCACACCGGCACAGAGGTCGCGGAAGCTCTCCAGCACGATGGGGGCGCCGTGACGCACGACCGCTGCGCCTTGCGTCCACCAGCGGCCGCCGCCGTCCTGGGCGTAGTACTCGTCCCGGTTTTGCGTCTCGCGGTAGGGGTCGTTGGTATAGTACGCACCCGCCGACGCTCCACAGCCGAGCGCGTGCAGCGTGGCGGTCACGGGGGGGAGGCCTTCGCCCGGTAGCGGCAGATCTCGGCCATCGCATCTGGTGTCGGCTCGGCTAGCGCGTCGCCGACGATCCCGGCGAGCTCGGCCAGCCGATCCTTGATGAAGGCCATCTCCGCGCCGAGCCGGCCGTAGGCGGTGATGTCGTCGAGATGGTCGGCGAGCGCCCGCAGCGCGAGGTCTTCCGCCGGCAAGCCGGTGCGCTCGGTGGCGGCGGCAAGGCGCGCGACGAGTTCGAGTGTGAGGGTCAGCGTCAGGCTCTGGGCGGCGGGCATAGGAGGCCGGAGGTCGTGGCGACGGGAGCGGAACCGTGGCAGCCGAGCACGCGGCGCCACAAGGGCCGAGCCAGGCTGTTTCCGCGCTCCAGGCTGTCTATGGTTAGCGATCGGCAGCTTCAGTGCGTGTGGTGTGACCCTACCCCGTCTATGGTTCCTTAACGGCAAAGCCAACGGCAGAGCCTAGCACCCCTGGCAAAGCCTGGCAGCCAAGGCGCCGTTAACCCGCCCGCCCCTAGCGCAGGGGTATGCCCCTCGATCCCAAGCGCCTCGCCCGCGATGCGAAGCGTGCCCAGGCCCAGCGGCCAGACAGCAGCATCGGCCGGGAGACCACCGGCGTCACCCGCGCCGTGCGCGCCGGCCTGCCCGTCATACGGCAGCTGCGCGCGGCCGGGGTGACCTGGGCCGCCATCGCCGAAGCCCTGAGCGCTCAGGGCGTGACGCAAGGCGAGGGCCGGCCGCTGACCGCCACACGCCTGACCGCCATCGTCACTCAGGTCGAGGCTCAAGAGCGCCGCACGGCCGAGCGCGAGGCCCGGCGTCGAACCCGGCCCGATCTGACTACCTCGTCCGAGATAGTCCCGCCACCCGAGCTATCGCTTCCAGACCCAGTCGCACCTGCTCCTCCCGCCCCGGCCGGGTCCGGCGCACACGCCACGGAAGAGCAGATCCGGCGCGCAGGCCTGCACGATCTACGTCAACTCCTGAAGAAGCCCTGAAGAAGGTTCTCCCATGCCCCGCATCCTCCTCGTCGCCCAGGACAAGGGCGGCTCCGGCAAGACCGTGCTGGTGCGCGCGCTCGCCGAGTGCCTGCCGTCCGCCCACCTCATCGAGATCGAGGCCAACCGCCGCCTGGTCGAACTGGAGGACCGGGTCAGCTTCTTCCCCGTCCGAGCCGAGCGCGGCGAGATCAACCGCACCGGGGGCGCCGCCGCGCGCGCGGAGTTCGACGGGCCGCTCAACGCCATCGCGGCCGCGCAAGGGCCCGTCATCGTCGATGTCGGCGCCAACACGGCCGGCTCACTCCTGCCGCTGATCGGCGAGGCGCAAGCGCGCTATGCCCGCCGCGGCGTGGAATTCGGCCTCTTGGTCGTGCTCACCAGCGAGCCCGGCGCGCTCGCCAACGCCCCCGTCCTGCTCGACCTCGCCAAGCCGTTCACGGCAGCGCGCTTTGCCGTTGAGAATCAGATCGAGGGACCGGTCGACCCGAAGGCACTCAAGGCCTTCAAGGACGTCACCCTGACCCGGCTGGAGAAGCTCAGCCTCGACGAGCGCGCCAACGACCTCCTGCAGAAGGGGGGCCTACGCTTCATCGGCGAGGACCTCACCGCCGCCGAGGACAGCCTCACCGACCGGTTCGGCTTCGCCGAGGCCGGCCGCATCGTCGAGGATCTCACCCGCTTCCGGGCCAAGGCCATGCAGGCCGCAGGTCCGGCGGCACGCTGGCTGGAGGGCTGAAGGCCCGTGGTACGCCCTCCCTCCCGCACACCACCCTCCACGGTCGAGGCGCGGCTGCATGCGGCGCAGGAGGCCGAGCGGGCGGCCACGCAGCGCGTGCAGCAGGCCAGCCGGGCGCGGCTGGCCGAGCTCCTGCGGTTGCCGCCGCACGAGCGCCTGGCCCACCTCGACGATCCGGCGCTGGTGGGCCCGGACCGGATCAGCCTGCGCCGCTCGCTTCAGGCCGATCTCACCCGGCCGCAGCTCCGCTGGCGACCGGGAGGCCGGTTGCGGGCGCTGGTTCACCGCCTCGGTGCGGCCGCGCTGCGTCAGCTCCTGCACCCGGCCGTACTCGGCCTAGCCGGGATCACGGGCGTGTGGCTGTACACAGCGTGGTCTGCCACTCCCCAGCTGGCGATCTCGACGCAGGCGTTGGCCAGCAACCTGATCGGTCCGGACGGCCGCGTCGAGAGCTACACGTTTCCGGCCCGAACCTGGGTCCCGGTCGAGCGGCTCGACGCGCAGGTGGCACAGATCCGGGTCTGGTATTCGGGCCAGCGTTACGGCCACGGCACGGTCTGGCGCACCGGGCTCGATCTCTCCCGATAAGGGGGCAGCGCCCCAGGCCGGCGTTGACGCGGCCTGATGAGCGCGGGTGCGGCCCTCAGGCGGTGGCTCGCACCGGCGCGACCGGGTCGAGCAGCCCGGCAAAGCGCGTATCGCGGTGGGCGAGTGTCTTGCGCAGCTTGAGCGGGTCGGTAGTGTAGGCGGCGCTGTTGAGGAACACCAGGGTGTGGCGCTGGGTCAGGCGGGCGAGCTCGGAGGCTGGCACCAGCGCCTCGGGTCCGGGCGCCACGCTCTTCGTCTCCCGGCCGGTGGTGGGGTCGCGTGACACCGTCTCCTGCACACCCGTGAAGGTGCCCAGTGCACTCGACCAGCGCTCGCGCTCCGCGCCTTGCGCGCCCGAGATATTGAACAGCATCAGGGCCTCAGCGGTGTCGCGCAGGATGGCAGCGCCCGCCTCGCCGTAGGTGTCGGTGATCTGGGCCTCCGATTGCCAGAAGGTCCACAACGACACGCCGTAGCCCGGCAGCTCGCCAGCGCCGCGCAGGATCGCGTCGAAGCGCCCGAGCACGTAGGCCTCGTCGATGATGACGAGAAGACGCTCCGCCACGGGTGTACGCCGCACGATGCTGAACAGGGCGGCGAGCAGCCAGCGCACGTAGGCGCTGAGCTCCTTACGGCGGTCGTCGGCCGGCAGCACGATGTACAGGTCGGTGTCGCCCGCGCAGAGCGCATCGAGGCTGAAGCTGTGGCCAGCCACCACCTGCTGCATGCGCGCGTCCAGCATCCAACTGAAGCCTTGCGCTGCAGTCGTGAGGATGCTGGCGCGGCTCTTCTCGTCGTCGGAGTCGAGGATGCCGCGCGCGTCCTGGGCGACGGCGTCGTCGTACCCCTCCAGCGTGGCACGCAGTGCCTTGGGATCGCGCACCAGGGCGGCGGCCTCCGGTACGCCCCGTCCGGCGCGGATCACGCACTGCAGGGCCGCCACGATGAGGACGCCGGCGCGGTCGCGGAAAAAGGCACCAGCCTCGCTGGTCCGGTCGGCCTCGGGCAGGAGGGCGCGAGCCATACTTTGCAGCTCAAGCACATCTTCAGGGTCGAGGCCCAGCAGCGGATCCCAGCGATCCGTGCCGCCGGCGAGGTTGAGCGGATCGAGCACATACACCCTCTGGCCCATGCTCTCGCGCCGACGCCGCACGGCGCGCACCACGTCGCCCTTGGGGTCGATCACCACGGCGGGACCGGCCCAGGCGCCGGGTTCCGGGAAGGCGAGGTTGGGCAGGATCAAACCGCTGGTCTTGCCGGAACGCGGCGGCGCGATCGTGAGCAGGTTGCCCTCGACCTGGACGCGCACCGCCTGGTTTGTCCTGGGGTCGAGGCCGAGCTCGATCCCCTTGCGCATGCGGGCGAGCGCGCGTGGTGAGGCGAAGTCGGCATCGCCGAAGCGGCGCAGGCGGTGACGCAGCGGTACGAGCGGGCCGCCCATCAGGATCAGCACGCCCAGCGCGACGGCGGCTCCCCAGACGATGCCGAAGGCCTCACGCCCGCCACCGGGGAGCGCCTGTGACCGACCCAGCACCATGTTAAGGTAGGTCCGGCCCATTCGGACGAGGAGAGCGAGCCACGCGCCCGAGCCGCTGCCCTCTGGCGTGAACCAGGCTATCGGGGTTCCGGGCAAGGCGGGCCATGCGCGTATGTCGAGGCCGTGACTGGCCAGGAAGGCGGCCGGGTAGCCGAGCAGGAAGGTGGCGAGCCCTAGGACGAGGATGAGGCAGGCGCGGAAGGCGAGGTCAGGGCGATGCATCGCGCTGCCATAGAGCGGGACGCCTGAGCAAACCGGATATGGAGCAGCCCAAACTTGAACGCGCTGATGAAGCGTATGTTGACCACATCAAGCCCGATAAGATCGCACCCTCTGCTCCTACAGCCGGAGACGGCATCCCTACGCCTTACAAACACATAGCCAGATCGTTGCGAGGGCCTAAACCGGTGTAAATCAAACGGTCGTTTTATAGACTGCCGCTTCGACCGTTCCTAAAAACACACCGAGGTGAGCGTCAGGCACTCCTCCCACCGCCGGGCCCAGGCCGCGCTGAGCGCGGAAATCGGCGCGCATGACGGCACCCTGCCCCTGGTCGTGGTAACCCACCACGCCCCGCACCCGGACTGCATCGCGCCGGCCCAGTGCGGCACCTGGAGCGCCGGCAGCTCGGCCTCCGACCTGTCGGCGTTGACCGATTCCGGCCGCGCCGCCCTGTGGGTGCACGGGCACGTCCATCAAAGTCTCGACCTGATCCGGCCGGGTGGCACGCGCCTCCTCTGCAACCCGGCCGGAGCCGGGTTCGCCAACCTCGCCTTCGACGAGAACCGGGTGATCACGCTGGCCTGAAACCGGCCGATCCGCTCGAGGCCGGCCGTTCGGCAAAGCGAACGTCGGCGCCCACGCGCATGTCGCCCACGCATGGCCGCGACGGCTCTACCGCCCGCGCCGATTCCGGACCGCCCGCTGTGTCGAAAGTCGCCCGCTGCTCCTCGGCAGCTCTTGCGACGGTTCTTTTGGTCTCGGAATCCACAGGGAGAGAACATCAGTAGGCGTGCCCTTCGCGGATTTGCACCCTCCCCCCTCGGACACCGGGGCCGGCGCCTCCCCCTTCCGCTTGCGGGTGAGCCGGAGCCAGGCCGTCCACTCGGCCGAGACGATGCGCACCACGTTGGTGTCGTTGCGCCAGCCGGTGATGCGCCGCTCCTCGACCGTCACGAGCCCGAGCTGCACCGCCTCGCGGATCGCGTTGCGCACCGTGGTCTCGGACACGCCGGCGAGGGCCGCGAGATTGCCGACCGCCAGCCGGCAGTCCTTGCGCCGCACGCTCTCGGCCGCCACCAGCGCCAGCACCGCCTGCTCGGCCAGGCTGAAGCGCGCCGCGAGCGCCGGCGGCAGCCGCCCCGAGGCGGCCCAGCGGCGGCGGCGCTCGAGGCTGGCATCTGTGCGCGGCCGGGAGCCGACAGGGCGCGGTGGTGCCGCCTTCAGCGGCTCCGATCCCTTGGTAGCCGCGCGCGAGACCGGCAGTGTCATCCTGGCCTCGATCAGGCCGGACAGCTCCTCGGCCGCCGCCTCGCTCACCGCGCCGGCGGCAAAGGCCTTCCACAGGGCGGCCGTCACGTCCGGCAACGCGGCGCGCGGCGCACTCATCGCCTGACGGCGGATCTCCTCGGCAAACATCGGTCCCGCACCTCTGCAAGGCGCGCGGCAGGGCTCACGCGCCTTGGCGGGCGTGTGGGCATCCGGGCAAAGCGGGACCGCTCGCGAAAGTTGGCGCTTTCGCTTGACGCCCGGGGGCGCTCATGAGACTGTCGGGATTGCAAATGTCCCCGCCGGTCCCTTTGTGATCGGTCCACGGCCTCGAAGGTTGGCGCCTTCGGGGCCGTTGCTTTTTCAGGCTTCTACCGCGTCGGTTTCTCTCCTGACGGCGTCGAACACGCCGAAACGCCGACCGTGGCGGCTCGGGGAGATTCGGTCAACCGCCTAGCCTGTTAGAGCCGGAAGTTAATGAGACATTGCCGACCCATGCCTATCGGACTCGATGTCCAGGCATCCGGTTTGCGGCGAGGGCGCAAAAGCGCAGGGCCTCTGCGGCTTCGGGTATCGGCACCGAACCCTTGGCTCTGCCCCTCCTCACGCCGCCTGATGCAGTCCCACATGGGGAAGACGCCAAAGGTTCACAACCGTATTTGGTAGCTACTAGATAGCTATACGGTATCCATCACAGTGAAAGCCGCCGGACGCTGCTGCCGTGGACGACCGCGAGGATCAGGACGCCGTCCGCTGCCTCCTCGTAGAGGATGACGTGTGCGCCGCATTCGTGGCGCCGAACCCTTGCTCCGATCATCTCTGCAGCCCGGCCCATACGAGGATTGTCGGCCAAGAGCTGAAAGGCGTGCTCCAGAATGCCCTGATAGCGTTCGGCCTGGAACATCCCAAATTCGGTGAGGCCGTAGAGGAACACGTCGAGGATGTCGGCGTCGGCGCGGCCAGTGAGCTGGTAGCTACCCACGCGTCGTGCCGCGAGCGCTCGCAACCTTCTTGGCCTCGGACATGATGTCAGGGACGCTGCGGCGGCTGATGCCGCTGGCGCGGGATTCGTCCACGATGCGGCGGAGATCGTCAATCGTCAGTTCGGGGTGGGCCCGGCGCTCGCGGTCGCGGCGCACGAGGTCGCGCACATAGTCGCTCGTGCTGGCGTAGTCGCCCTGCTGGATCTGAGCTTCGATCCATTCCTTCATGGGATCGGGCAGGGAAATTGTCATCGTCGCCATAGGGCACCTCCTACTCCAAACGTAGCAAAAATATGAATTTTTCACAAATTTTCTTATTCCTATGGTTGCGGCCTTGGCCTGCAAACAGCTCGGCCAACGATTTGAGATACTAGATAGCTAGCTGGTAGCTATCAGTTATCTAGCATACTTTGTATGATATCTGATAGCTATCGGTTAGCTGGCTGTTATCCGTTAGCTATCTGTTATCCCTTTGAGTGTTAATTCGTCCCACCACGCTTGCCTGACCGAGGAATTGGCTATGCCTGTCATTGCCTTCGCCAACCCCAAGGGGGGAGCCGGAAAGACCACCACGGCGTTGCTGCTCGCGACCGAGCTGGCCGCGAAAGGAGCCGCCGTCACCGTAATCGATGCCGATCCGGAGCGGTGGATTTCGCAATGGGCAAAGCTGCCGGGCAAGCCGGACAACGTCCGCATCGTGGCCGACGTGACTGAGGAGAGCGTCGTCGATGCGATCGAGGCTTCGGAGGAAGAGGCGCAGTTTGTGATCGTCGATCTTGAGGGCACAGCGTCCCTTATGGTCTCGAACGCGATCGGCATGGCGGACCTAGTAGTGATCCCGATCCAGGGATCGAGCATGGACGCCAAGGGCGGGGCCAAGATGCTCCGGCTGATCCGGAATCAGGAGAAGATGTCCCGCCGCAAGATCGCCCATGCGGTGGTTCTGACGCGCACCGGAGCGGCAGTCACGTCGCGCGCGCTTCGGAACGTGGCCGAGCAGCTGAGGGCAGGAGGGATCGACATCTTCGCGACGCCGATCGTCGAGCGCGCGGCCTACCGCGATCTCTTCGATTATGGAGGCACCCTGGCCGGTCTCAGTGGCGCGCAGGTCAGCAACCTCGACAAGGCAATCCAAAACGCCCGAGAGTTCGCCGGCGAGGTCGTAGTGCGTCTTAAGGCAATTGCCGCTGAAAGGCAGGCCGCGTGATGAGCATGAAGGAGCGCGCACCGCTCGGCTTCGGCGACGAGCTGGAAAGTTTCGACCCGGCCGCCTTCGCCAAACCCAAGCGGGCCGCGAACGACAAGCCGAAACCGGAGGAGGCGAAGAAGGCGGCGGAGGCAGCAGGCTTCCGGAGCCGCGAGCCGGCCAAGGCGGCGGCTGTTCGGGAAGAGCCTGCTGCGCCCCTCAGAAGGCGTAGGACGGGCCGCAACGTCCAATTCAACATCAAAGCGAAGGCGGAAACAATTGAGGCTTTCACTCGCATTGCGGATGCCAATGGTTGGGGCCTCGGTGAAACGTTTGAGCGAGCAACAGAGCTTCTGGAAAGGGAGCTATCTGCCGCCCGCAATTAACCGGAGATTTTGACCCAGCAAACTGGTCCATACTGGACGCAATTTTTTCGGGCGTCCTACCCTCTGAAGGAGGTTGGATGCCACGGCCACGGCCACGGCCGAGGGGCCGCTGTCGGCAATTTGCTACGGTCCGAGGTGCCGACCACGCAGCATCGCCTTGCGGATCTACTATCGGACTTAAGCCCAGCCGCCCTGACCGTACGCGGACTGTGCGAGGCGGTTCAGGCTGATGGATTGCCTGGTGGTCATGTGGGCCACTCCCCTTGGTTCAGCGCGCAGCCCGAGCACTTCCCCGTGAAGCGTCAGGCCCCGTCCTGACCTTCTGCCCGTCGGCGAGACTGGGAGTGGAGCAGGTCACAGGGGAGGGGGATCACCCGGCCCTGCAGGCTTGCCGAAGGCCGGGGACAACCCTTGACTGCAGCCGGGGCGGCGCCCCAGCTAGTTCTGCGTTGTACCCGGACAGCCAATTTTCCTATGTAAGACCACCGCTGCGGACGCCCTTCCCACTTCCTAAAATTTTTTCTGTGACTTGAACGATCACAACCGACGAACGTTTAGGGAACATGCTATCGTAGCGTGGCTACAAAGTCGGACCTGTTGTCCGCTATTTTACTATCGTGCGTGTTCAGCAATCTAGGAATATAATCCAAAGGAGTTCATCGCTTGGCTTCGTTAACCTTTTTCCCGGTCGGGAATGGCGACATGGCTCTGATTGTGCGGGCGGATCGGCATCAGCTCAGCCTTTCGCCTGCTGACTGCGCGCCCGCGCCTGCGGGAAGTAGCTGTAGAACGTGAAGCGGCTGACGCCGAGACGCTTAGCGATCGCGGCGATCGAGATGTTGCCGGCGGCCAGCAGCGCCTGCCCCACCTCCAAGTCCGCCTCGCTGAGCTTCCGCGGCCGGCCACCCTTGCGCCCACGGGCAACAGCGGCCTTTAGGCCTTCCATGGTGCGCTCGCGGTTGAGGTCGAGGAAGTACTCAGCCATGGCGCCGTGCATCTGCAGGGCGAAGCGCCCGTGGGCGGTGGCGCTATCGAACTGTTCGGTCAGGGAGCGGAAGTGGATCTCCTTGACCCGGAGGCCGTCGATCGTGCGCATCATCTCGACGAGGGAACGGCCGAGGCGGTCGAGCTTCCACACTACCAGCACATCGGTCGGGCGCAGGTAGGCGAGCATCGCCTCGAATTCCGGCCGCTTGGTCCCGGCCTTACCGCTCTTCTTCTCGTAAAAGATCTGCTCGCACCCAGCCCGCTGCAGCGCGTCACGCTGCAGGTCGAGGTTCTGGTCCTGGGTGGACACGCGGGCGTAGCCGACGAGCATGTCAGCATAGTTTCACATGGCCGTTTTTCTAGCAATAGAATTCCTATCACGTTTTCCTTACAGAAACGAGGCTGTTTTGGCGTGCCGACAAGGCGCCGCTGCTGCCTGTCAGGAAAACGATCGTTTTATTTACATATACGCAGGGAGCCTTAGGTGTTTGATCCCGCGATGTAATGGTACGTTCGACCACCATGCAGCGAGGGATGCGCTATAGGTCTGACCTGCCTGGTATTTTGAACCGAGCCGAGTGAGCGACTGTCTTGCTGGTCAAGCGGGTTGCCATGGCGTTCCGTCTCTCAGGATGGCGTTGAGGATGGTGATCAGCTTCCGAGCGGTGGCAATCAGGGCGACGAGCTTGGGCTTACCGGCTGCGATGAGCCGGTCACGGAAGGTTTTCAGCGCGGCGTTATGACGGCTGGCCACCATGGCCCCCATGAACAGCGCCGTGCGAACAGGTGCGCGACCGCCTGCGATGAAGCTCCTCCCTCGCCACTGACCGGATTGCCGCGTCCAAGGAGCCAAGCCGACCAGCGCGGCGACTTGCTTTCCGTTGAGGCTTCCAAGCTCGGGCAGCTCCGCGATCAGGGTTCGTGCGATCGTCGGTCCAACACCAGGAACGGAGGTCAGGAGGGTCTCCTTCCTGCGCCATTCAAGCGACCGGTCTACCTCTGCATCGATCGAGCGGTCGATTACACTCTGCTCCTGCTCCAACGCATCCATGACGCGCCGGACGCTATCTCGAATGCACGATGGAGCTTGGCTCGCTCGCTGCCGCTCGGACGCAATCAGTCCTACGATCTGACGGCGTCTTGTGACGAGATCAGCCAAGGCCTGAGTCTTGGCATCGGCCCGAGCGCGAACGGGTGGGTTGGTGGCCGCCGCGAACCGGGCGATCACGGTGGCGTCGATGCGGTCGGTCTTGGCGCGTTGGCCCAAGGCGTGAGCGAAAGCACGGACCTGTGCTGGGTTCACGATCACGGCTGGCAGCCTCCAGCTGGTGAGAGCACGTGCCACCATGGCTTCCAAACCGCCGGTTGCCTCCAGGACGACGAGCTTCGGCTTCAGGGGCCGGAGGCGTTCGCACAGCTGCTCCACACCCTCGGTCGTACGATCAACGGCGAAGTTCGCTCCAGAGGGATGAACGTGAATATCGAGGCGGTCACGGGCCACGTCGATCCCGACAACAGGAGCGTCCATCTGATCCCATCCTTGCGCAAGCGGGCTTCGCGTTGAGCGGCCCAAGCGACTGTTCGGGTTCGATGGAACGGCGGGCGAGGACCCTGGCTCACTTGCGGGCTTGGTGGCCCCAGAGGCTAACGGTCTCTCACCCGCCACCGCGCCGAGGAGCATACCCGGCGAGGTTGGGATCAAGTTACAAGAGGCTACTGCATGGTCACTGGCATGGGTAGCTGGAAGGCCAGACCCGGGAAGCTGACAGGCGCGTTAAAGCCGCGCAGCCTGGACTAGCCTCCGGCAGTTCAGCCGCGCTTGTCAGGAAGTTGCTGGCCCGATCCGCCCTGGTTCTGCCGGTCCATCATGGTCTACATCATCTTGTTGCAGTTCCCCCCTCATCTTCGACATGTCCTGCATCATCGGCATCATCCCGTCCTGCATCATGCTCTTGTCTGAGGGCGCCGGGGGCGTTGTGACAGGCTCGGCCGAGGCCGCGGCGATCTCGGCAACCAGACCAGCACCGAGGAATGCAGAGGTTACGAATTTCGAAGTCTTGGACATAGGTTTCTCCTCTCGTCCGGTGAGTGTGAGTTCAGTCCTGGCCTCGCACTACTCGCGTGCGAAGACCTTCGTGACGCTGTCCCCGATTTCGTAGACCGTGAACGGCTCCGCCTTCTCGCCATCCATGCCGGGTGAGCCCGCGGGCATGCCGGGCAGCGAGATGCCCTTGATAGCCGGCCGCTCCGCCAGCAATCGCTTGACCTGCGCCACCGGCACGTGTCCCTCGACGACGTAGCCGTCGATGAGGAAGGTGACCGGAATACGCCGCAGAAGCATGTCTGGCACGCTCGCATCGTGCTGCTGAGCGCCGATGATCTGGGTACTCATGCGATCATGCGTGAGGCGGGCGTGTCCAAGACCGCATTCTGGCGCTGGCAGGAGCGCTTCGCACAGGAGGGCCTTGATGGGCTCCTTCGCGACAAGACACGGCCAGCCCGCATCCCGTCCCTCGGACCGGAGGTGGCGGCGCGCGCGTGGTGGCCCTGACCCATGCTGATCCGCCCGGCGAGACTACGCATTGGACCGCGGCTGCCATGACCCAGGCCGCATCCATCAGCGTCTCGTCGGTGCAGCGGATCTGGCGCGGGCACAGCCTGCAGCCGCATCGGGTGCGGCAGTTCAAGCTTTCCAACGACCCAGCCTTCGCCGCCAAACTGCGCGACGGGTTCCCATCGAACCTGTTCGATGGGTGCCCTGGTGGTCGGGCTCTACGTCGATCCACGGGCTCATGCCGTGGTGCTCCCCCTCGACGGAAAGTCGCAGATCCAGGCGCTCACCCGAACGCAGGACCCGTTGCCGATGAAGCCGGGTCACATCCGTGTAGCCCAGTTCGCCTCAGATCCGGTCAATCGGCAGCGTTTCGTCTGACAGGAGCGCCTTCGCCTAGCGTATCAACACGCTGCACTGAAGGTCGGCATAGCGCGTGCCCGTCTCTTCCAGGCGACGCTGCAGCGTCCTGCGTGAGAGGCCGAGGCGGCCAGCAGTCCCGTCGATCGTGGAGCGGGCCTCATCCAGCCCAAGTTCGATCAGGTGCGCGACGCTGGCCGCACCTGTCGATCAACAGCGGCGCACTCCAGCCACGATGCCGCTGCGCGCTACGTGATGTGGGTCTCCCTCAATGAGCGTTGGTATTAGTCGCCTAAATTGAGTTGCATCCTAGCCACAGAAGGACTGGAACCTCCGGGCGTTTTGCTAATGCATGTTGCCCTGTCAGGGCATTCGTGTTCACAATGAAGTCGGCACTGGAGCACAACCAGTGCGCACCCATGATTATTTGTAAATCATTATACATGGGTTAAAGCAAATTTGTGCGGCACAGAGTTGAATTGGAGCATCGCTCCTAACACTGTGCAATCTTACGGTCTCGAAACTCCGGAGATAACAATGAGGCTCTTAAAGGTCTCGCTCCTTGGATCTGTCGCGGTAACATCCGCGATAACTGGGGCGCAAGCGGCCGATTTGCCGATCAAGAAGGCAGCGCCGATCGAGTATGTCCGCGTTTGCTCTGCCTATGGAGCGGGCTTCTTTTATATCCCTGGGACAGACACGTGCCTTCGTGTCTCGGGTCGTGCCCGCTTCGAGGTTGGGTACAACGAGGGATATTCGCGCAACCAAGGCGCAGGTGACACAACCGGTTACCGTGGTCTCGCCCGCATCAACCTCGATGCCCGCACCCAAACCGGCTACGGCACACTTCGTGCTTTCGTTCGACTCGAGTTCGCATCGCGAACGGGTTATTCCAATTTTGCGTCCGGCACGCAAACGCGGATCGGGAACGCATTTTCGGCACTTGGCCAGGACCAGTTCGGTCGAGCACAGCAGTTTGTGAGCACCGAAAAGGCGTTCATCCAGTTCGCTGGTCTTACCGCCGGTCGCGCCTCCTCGTTCTTCGACTTCTACGCAAATGATTACGAGATTATTGGCGGGGCCCTCGGATCAAATCTCGCTTCGACGAACCTTCTTGCCTACACCTCTAAGCTCGGCGACAGCGGCTTCTCAGCGTCGCTTTCGCTCGAGGATCCGACCTTCCGCAAGAACACGATTTTTTCTGCATCTGTAGCAGCCGCGAATGCCGCTGCGGGAACTTCGTCCTTCGCTACTTTTGGCGCTCTCAACGCACCCTCACCTGTGTTCCTTGGATTTAATGCCGCCGGGCAGCCGACAGGTGTAGGCTTCGTGGACGTAATCGAGCGTAATCGCATGCCCGACTTCGTCGGCGCGCTGCGTTATGATGCTGCTTGGGGTTCAGCTCAGGTGTCAGCAGCAGTCAAGGATGTCAACACTGGCAATTTTTTGCCAAACCAATTCTTGGGTACGACGGGTGACGGTGCTGCGCTTACTGCAGCCAACGCAGTGAGTCGCCAGCGTCCGTCCACCGAATACGGATGGGCAATTCAAGGCGGCGTAAAGTTCAACCTTCCCTTCATCGCACCAGGAGACGGCCTCTACTTACAAGGCGCATATGGAGAGGGCGCTACTTTATATACTGGGTACTCGAACTACTCAGGATCATACGCCAGCAACACTAGCAATGTGAGTGGCGCTTCATTTAACCAATTTTTCAATGACTCAACATTGAATCCCCTTACTGGGCGGCTGGAGCTATCTAGAAGCTTCACTGTAGTTGGCTCTTACCTCCATTACTGGACCCCGGAGTGGCGTTCGGCGTTCTTTGCCAGCTACGGCGAGCTTTCTCAAGCACCAGGTGCACGTGCAGCACAAGGGATTGCAAGCGCGCTGGTTGGCGGTGGTCCTGGTGCTCCGGGAACGCGAACTTTTGCCCTGAACCAGACTCTGCGTGATACCTACCAGATCTATACTGGTGCAAGTGTCATTTGGTCTCCAGTTAAGGACCTCGATATCGGGCTTGAGGGAATCTATACAAAAATTGGTGTTACGAACGGAAGAGTAGTCGATTTGAACAAGAGCTTTGGAGTGTCACAAACCAATATTCCGCTAAGCGCTCGCACCGTGAGTTCATTTGACACTGTGCAGCTGCGCATGAGAGTCCAGCGGGACTTCTAATACAGAGCCGACTTGACAAGTGCGTCTATAAAGACTAAGATCTATATGAGACCTGTAAAAACTCAGCTCGGCCTTTGGGCCGAGCTTTTTTGTTTTAGAGCTGTTCCCGCTTACGTAGCGATGGCCAAGTCGTTGTCGTAGCCGGCGGCGGCGAGGCTGTTGCGGCACTCGTCCGGGGTGAAGCGGGTGAGGGCATGCCGGATGGTGTCCCAGAGGTCGGGCACGGTGCGGGCGGCTGCGCTCCGCAGCAGCGTTTTCAGCTTGGCAAAGATCTGTTCGATCGGGTTGAACTCGGGGCTGTAGGGCGGAAGGTAGAGCAGCCGCGCGCCGGCCGCCTCGACCCACTCGCGGATGCCGCTGAGCTTGTGAGCTTGCAGGTTGTCGAGGATCACAGTGTCGCCGGGCCGCAGCACCGGGACGAGGCGGTTGGCGACGTAGTCGCGAAAGCGCTGGCCGTTTGTGGCGCCATCCGCAAGGTCGAGGGTGCGCAGAGTGCCGGTGACAGTAGTCGTTTTGTAATGGCCCTGGGGTACGAGGAGCCGGCAGCGCTCGCCGCGCGGGGCGTGGCCGTAGCGGCGGGCCATGTTGGTGGCGGCCGCCGTCTCGTCGAGGAAGACGAGCTTGTCGTGGTCGAGGTCGGGCTGAGTCTCGAACCACGCCTCACGCGCCGCCCTCACGTCGGCCCGCTCCTGCTCAGCCGCGTACTGCGCCCCTTTTTACGGTTGATCCCATGGCGAGCGAAGAAGCGTGACAGCCCGCTCGTGCTGGTCTGCACGCCATGCCCGGCCAGGGCGTCGCGCAACTCGCCGAGGCAAGCGTTCGGGCCGGGCCTCGTCGAGGGAGAGGATCAGATCCGTATGCGCCTCGACCGCCGGCAGGCGGTCGTCGCCGTGTGTCGGTTTGGGGGCGACGTGACCCTGCTGCGCAAACCGTCGCGACCAGCGGCTGGCGCTCGACACGCTCACCCCGAACCGCGCCGCCGCCTGATGGAAGGAAGCGCCCTCTGTCACGGCCGCCAGACGCGCTCGCGCAGATCGACAGACAACCGTGAAGGCATCGCTGGCTCCTTCACCGGTCAACGCTCCAGCCACCGTCCTGTCGCAACACCGCCGGGCACGGCTCTAAGGAGGCGTGGCGCACGACCTGAGCCCGCGGCATGGCCTGCCAGAATACCGACGATGACTGGGAGATGAAGGAGCTCGCGCGCTGAGGCGGGGCAGCGGACGGGCGGCCCGATAGCCAAGATTACAACTCGGAATACCTCCAGCCGGGACCGCCTCAGCGCTGACCACGGACCACCTCGGGCCGAACTGGTGCGCCCACCTTGCCCATCCGTCGCTCCAATAGGCCAGCGCGCAGGAGGTCGAGCATGCGCCGGCCATTCACAAGGAACAGGATGGCAGCCAGTCCCAGATAGATCCAGGCGAGCATAGTCAGCGTTGTGACTGTGCGGGCCTCATCGTTCCGGTAGATGAAGGCTAGCCCGACTTGCACACCGAACAGACCCACCAGAGCTACGGCCGACCCTAAGCCGAGGCGCAGGCGCAGGAGCAGCGCCAGGGCGAACAGTGACTGCGCAGCGGTCAGGAAGAACTCCTCGGCCTGGCGGGCATCGAGCGGCAGGGCCGCCACTGCGCCTGCACCGAGGCTCATGGCTAGCGGTAGCATGCCGACGAGCAGCGTCCACTGGTTGATCTTGTCGCTGACCAGGGCTCCGAGCCCATTGGCAGCGCGGCCCGCCACCACGAACAAGACTGCGATCGTGACGGCTGGCGCCTCGCTCGCCAGGGGGGCCAGCCACTGGATCAGGAGGAACTCGTTGAGGCCGAGAAGCCGGCCCGAATGCACCATGGCCTCGGCGAACGGCTCGGCCGAGGCAAGGATGATTACGCAGGCGACAAGGGTCAGCGCTGCCATGAATGTCCATTGCTTGCGGACTGGCAGCGCATTCAACGCAGCAGCCGGACCAGGCTCCTCGTCCTCATCCGCTCCGGGCGCGCCCTGTACGCGCCAGATGTAAGCTCCGAAAAGCGCGGCCAGGACGGCGAAGTCGAGCAGCGTGATGTTGTCCTTTAGGACAATGACGAAGGCGTATAGGCTTGCTATCAATAGGAATGAAACCTCGACCGCGTTGCTACGCCGACAACTCGACCTCCCGCCCGCCGCCACGTGCCCAGTGCACCGCCACCAGCAACGGCCAGCCTAAGCCGACCAAGAGCCGGTTCGCACCGGTCATGTTCGCGGCGGCGTAGTGAACGTACGGTGAGCCAGGACCCGCCTTGCCAGCCTGGAAGGCATAGTACAGGTCGACTGCGTACTCGGGCAGGACCGTCACCAAAGCGACGGCGGCAATGATCAGACCTCGCGAGACGTGGCGTTCGGCCGCCTCGGCGCCCCACGAGAGTAGAAAGCCGGCCGACAGGATCGCGACGCCATAGGCTGCGGTTTCGCCAATGGGTCCCACCTTTGCGCCCATCAGGCGCAGCGCGAGCGCCGGTACCGCCGCCAGCACCGCGGCCGCCACCAGCACCAAGAAACGTCGCATCGTGATTCTCCGTCAGGATGGTCGGCGGACTGACGCCGAAGGCTCGGGAGCGAATACGGCGAGGGCCCGCGGCAGAAGCTCGAACAGCGCCGGCGTCATCGTCTTGATCTCGCCGCCCGTGTTGATCGGCAACGGCTCGGTGCGAACCTGGATGGGGTCGAGGCTGCAGAAGGCCCGCACGTCCGGCAGGCCACGCTGGCGTTCGCCCCGGAAAAACGGCAGCATGGGCTAGCCGCCACCAGCAGCAATGCGCCTCAAAGCTGTATAAGAGCGCCTAACAGAACCGTTTGATCTGATTGAGGGTGATGAGGCTGGCGGCGAGGCTTGTGAAGGCGTCGTAGATGTCGGCGCGGCGCTCGTAGCGGATGGGCAGGCGGCGGAAGCGGTTGAACCACGCGTGGGTACGTTCCACGACCCAGCGGTGGCGCCCAAGCTTCTGGCTGCTTTCGATGCCCTTGCGGGCGATGTGGGGCACGATCCCGCGTGCGCGACACTCCTGCCGCCGCGCCTTGGCATCATAGGCCTTGTCGGCATGCAGTTTGCCGGGGCGTTGGCGCGGGCGTCCGCGCCGGCCGTTGCGCAGCGGCGGAATGGCATCGAGGGTCGGCGCCAGCAACTCGTCCCGCAGCCACAGCCCATCTCCGCCGGAAGCATCTCCCAGGGCAGGCCGGAGCGCAGCAAGAACAGGATGCCCGTCAGCGCACCCCGATTATCGAGCGGAGACCGTCCGCCCTTCGGGCGCGGCTGAGGCGGAGGCAGAAGCGATACAATCTCAGTCCAGAGATCGTCGGGAAGCAGAGGTCGAGCCATGAACCACCAACCCACCATCCGGCGCTTCGTGCCGTTCTGTTAGGCGCTCTAAATCGAAGCAGCCGTCGTCGATCTGTGCCCCCTCGTACAACGCCATCCCTCCGCCATAGAAGACGTCGTTGAAGACCGCAAGCTGCCGGAGTGGCATCCGCTCTCAGAGCGTGCCGCAGCGTATCTCAGCCACGAAGGGCTTGGCATGGAGAAGGGCCTGGGTGGCGGCGTTGGGATAGCCGCGGCGCTCCTAGCGCCGCTTCGAGAGCGCGGTGAGTCGCCGCGTAAGCTCGATGTTCAACCCGAGACGGGTACGTTCGCGAACAGGGGGCTGTTGACTCGGCTGAGGTCAATGTAACGGATTTGACCTGCCTGGGTGTTGCCGGCCGCCGCGATGGGATCGGGGAGGTACCCAAGGTGCGGGCCAAGTCATTGGCCGTGCCCAAGGGCAGAATGCCGAGCCGTAGCTGGGCAGCCAACGCCCCCTCCCGGACCGTGTTGACGCTTCCATTCCGGCTTCGCCCGCTGAGGAGCAGGAGGGTGCGTTTCGGAAGCCCTTGCAACGCGCGCATCTGCCCGAACTCGGGTGCCCCAGCGCGGGTGCCGCTGGTATTCAGTATCAAGCCTGCACCGCGCACAAGGATCGAACCGATACTGGTCCTTGCCTAGGTCGCAGACTCATTAAGCTCGGAGCCAGACGCGGACAGCTGCGAGCTTGACGCTGGCGAGGAAGTTTTCCGGATCCTTGTCGTATCGGGTCGCGACCGCGCGGAAGTGCTTGATCTTGCTGAAGAACCGCTCGACCAGATTGCGGTACTTGTACAGGAAGGCGCTGAAGGCGGGCACGGTCTTGCGGTTGGGCATCGGCTTCACGTTGGCCCACGCTCCCTGCTCGGCCAAGCGCTCGCGCCGCGCATCACTGTCGTAGGCGCGATCACCCAGAAGGGTCTGCCCTGGGCCGAGATCGCCGAGCATGTCGTCGGCCGCCCGACCGTCATGCGCTTGGCCTTCGGTGATCTTGAGCGCGATGGGCCGGCCCTCGGCATCCACCAGCGCGTGGATCTTGCTCGTCAGGCCGCCGCGCGAGCGACCCATGCCACGGGATCGGTCGTCTTTTTTTTAGCGCAGCCCGCGTGCTGATGCACCCGCACGCTGGTGGCGTCGATCATCTGCAGGTCGCCCTCGTAAGTCTCTGACACGGCTTTCAGAAGTCGATCCCAGACCCCGCGCTTGCGCCAACGCCGGAAACGGTTGCCGCACGTCGTGTGCGGGCCGTAGCGCGCCGGGATGTCGGCCCAGGGCGCGCCCGTGCGCAGCCGCCAGAAGATCCCGTTCAGCACCCGCCGGTCGTCCGCCCGCTCCTTGCCGCGAACGTCCGTCGGAAGAACCGGCTCGATCGCCGCCCACTCCGCATCCGTCAGGTCAAACCGCGCCATTCGTGATCCTCCAGTCCTGAAGGACCAACGACACAGCCGCTCAACCGTGCCGCCGTTATGAGTTCACGACCTAGTGCGGAGGTCCGAATGTCCGAGACAGGTGGGCATATAATGCCGCAAAACTAACCCTTGCATCGCATGTCCCCTGACGTGTCCGTTGGATCGATAACGCACTCCTGTCGTCTACGAGTTCGAAACCCAATCCGACCCGTCATCTGAGACCCTGCTCAGCCAATCTCCCTGAACTGTCCACCGAAACGGGGCAAACCCACAATAGCATGGAGCCTGCACAATGGTCAGCCGATTGTGGGACGAGGAATGCGATCACCAGCACCATCGCGTCTGCGCCTAGGCCCCGCGCTGCTGCGAATTGACCTGCCAATAGGCTTGGGGCAGCAGGGCGCACTGAGCTTCTGCGGTCGATCAAGACGCAGCAATAGCGGAAGGGTGATGTGCTGTGGAAGATCAGGTTGTTCCGACTCGCATCAGCATGGAGCGGCAGGAGTTTAAATCCTTGTCGAAGGATGCGCCGCAGGTCTCGCAGACGTACTGGTGAGTGAAGGGCGACGCCGCGTAGTTGACCGGTTTTTGGCAGGAATGGCAAACGCGGTCCTTGGCGGCATCGCTGAAGATGATGTTGGTACCGACCTTCTGGGCACGTTCGATCACAAACTTCCTAAGAATTGAGATGGCAGCAACAGTGCGATAGTGCCGGGCGGCCGCCGGAAGGGGGTTCTCCCCTCCGCTTGGCTTGTCGACGCGACTTAGGGCGGACAAGTCCAAGACGTTTATGGTGATCGAGCTCGCGTCCTCGACGATGTCACGGGCGAACTGACGATATTGATCGTTCCGGCGCCGAATAATTTTGTCTCGCTGATTTCTTTCCCAGAGACGAAGCCTCTTGTCCTCGCGCCGCCACTTCTCAAACTGAGAGTACGCCTCCGGATGCCACTCGGAATGGTGGCTCCACTCCGCCGCCAAATCAACGAGCCGGGGAGGTAGCTGCTGGCAGCGGCTGTATCGCTCGAAACTTTCCTGCGAGTGGTTCCGGCGCTCCTGACCAATCCAGGGACATCAGCCACTGGAGTGCAGCGTCTCTCAAGCCCTGCCGTTTTCCTCTCAGTGAGTCGGTCAACGCAAATCCCTCTAAGACGACGTTGGGTGTGGTGAAGAAGCGTGCTCCCTGTTTGATATTGCTCGCGAGCGTAGCGACGCGAATGCCGTCCGGAAGTCGGCGCCATCCGAGGTGTACTGCCCTGCGTTGACCATTTGGTGCAGGGCTCCTAGCTGGGGAGTCTCGCGTACACGTAAAGACAACCTGCCAACGCCATCCCTCCTCGCACCTCCGCCGAGTCACGACGACCGTTTTAATCCGGCAATCCTGTGGAATAGGACGGTGCATAATCATCGGCCAGCTGACAGTGCGTCGCTCGCCTTGTTGCGTGAAGATGGTCGCCGTTATGATAGTTCTTTGGAGACGCTTGCGCACGCCACGACTTGAATGCGACCATGCGTCCTCTGGCAGGGGCCTAACGGTCACTTGTGAGTGCCCCCCGCCGAAGAGATCAGCAACGCTCATCCCTCCTTGGATCTGATTCGTAATTCTCCCACTCCCATCGAAAGTCTTGGCTCGGATTTCACCGCCCTCCCTCAGCGCCCGGCTACGGGCTTGCTCATAAGCATTGACCACCGCATTGTAATTGCCCCACCATAAGCCGCTACCCTGACGAGCAAGCTTGACTTCGGCTCGACGGCTGCTCTCAACCGAGCGGAGTTCGTTCTTGACCCTCACACGGACCTGCTTGCTTAGAGAGGCCGCAGTCCTTCGGAGTTCCCTGAGCTTGCCCCCAAGATCCGCAAGGCTTTCGTTGATAGGGGCGATGTATGATTTGCCCTGACCGGACGCGCGCATTTTAGTGCGCCTTGCAATTAGAGAGGCTTGTTCACAAAGCACGGCGGAGATTTTCGCAGACGTTTCTGTGATAGCGGGATCATTTTGCATAATCTTTTGGTATTGGCCCCTGGCACCGCGTTCGATCTCGACGAGAGCGTTCCAGAGATCGACCATTCTGCCTAATTCTGCGCTGCAGTCGTCTCCCCAATCGAGCGGTTCTAGAAGCCCATATTGCCTCACCACGACTTCAGTGCCAGCTGGCTCTGGGGCTACGGGACTATGACGCGCAAAATTGATAGTGGGTTCTAATTCCATGCTGCCGGTAACCTACTTCTGCCAGGAGCTAACAACGCCGTTATACCGTGTCCGAGTCTGAGCCTCACGGCCAGTATCCGCCTATGTACCCACTTCCATACCATGAGCCTATTCAACGACCATCCGAGTTCACCGCTGGATGCAGGCCAAGCGCAGCTGGTCTCGGTTTGAAGTTAGGGACAAAGCCGTTTTGCCTGTGCTCGACAGATGAGGGCGCAAGCGAGGGTCGTAAAGGCGAGATGGAGGCCGGAGTGACGCTCGTAGCGGATCGTCGACGACGGAAGCGGCCCAGCCACGCGAGTGTTTGCTCCACGGTCCAGCCGTAGCGTCCCAGCCGTTCTGGTCGATTCCACGCGGTGGTCTTCCGTCAGGTTTTGATGGATCATGCTGCGAGGAGGAAGCGTCTGCTAAGTAGGTCAAGCTTGGCGCAACCTTACATGGAGCGCTTCAGCAGCTTGAGGCGATTGACCAGCCCCTCATCCTGTCCGCTGCTCCAGGGCAAGCGAAGGCCAGCGCGGACGGCGTCCACGTCCTGATAGAGATTATGGGCGAATCTCTCGACGACCTGCACCGCCGCAGGTACGGGCGTCATCTAGCCCTGCATCAAAGGCGGCGATGAGGCCGGACTCGGCCTGCGCGCCACCGCAGCAACTGCAGACGATCCGGCAGAACCGCCGGCCGAGGTCAACCGTCTTAGCCGCCTCGTCGTCTTGCAGCACACGCGCGACTGCAGCGGCGCCGTCGTTATCAAGATCCTCCCCCCGCACGCAGGAGGGACTACAACAATTGTTTCAGCGAAGGCAGTGGTGGAGACCAAGGATAGCGAAGTCGGCGCTGCGGCTGGTGGTGCTTGCAGACGCTGGGTTGCGGTCTCGGCTGGGCGGGTGCGCCGCTCCAACAGCCAGCGCCGGACCTGCTTCATGGTGCCGGAGAAGCAGCGCTGATGGACAGCAGGATCGCCAAGGTTTGCCGCCACGGGCAAGGCGCTGGGGAGGAACTGAAAGCCAAGCCATAGCAAGTTCAGGAGCGGCTTGACCACCAAGATTGTGGCCTTAACCGATGCGCTAGGCAATTTGGTGCGCTTCAC